>NZ_JAZGJN010000185.1:0-13692 GCF_038085095.1 Photorhabdus sp. P32
TATATCCTATGGATTTCAAGATGCATCGCGACGGCAAGGGAGCGAATCCCCGGGCGCATAGCTGGCTATGTGACTGGGATGAGTGGATGCAGCCAACAAAGAGGCGCCTTGAAAGATCACGGGTATAGGTATTCGAAGAGTTGTGGTAACAAAATGGTAGGTGTAATTTGGGTAAACCATCTCTAACTCGTTATCACGGTGAATTGCCAACGTTGCGTCTTGCATTTTTGTGATTTACCCAAGATACCTATGCTCGTAGTATCCAGTCTCAAGGGAATTTAAAGCGGTGATATCATTGTAATAACTTTATATTTTGCAGTGTACCCGATTTTACTTAAATTCTGTTGCTCATGTGGTAAATTTTCTACAAATTTTATTGAATACTCAGTCTATCTGGTCGTTGATCAAATTTGTCTTGGTGCGACTGGAAAACTGGCCGAATAAACATTATTTACCTCCAAAAGGCAATCAGAGGAGTACCCTTCGATTTTTTATAAAAAAGGGTTTTATTATGTCGGTTTTATGGTCATTTCATTTTAATCTACTTGCGGAAATATTGGCCAATCATCTTATGGAAAATAGAGTAATAGGCGTGATTAGATATATATTTGAAGATATTCGGAGAATAGAAAAGTAAGTGGAAATGTCTTCGATATAATCGGATGAAGAAGCGGGGAACATTCGTTAAAAACTTTTTAATGTTAATGATAACTTAACCACAAATAGCTAAGAGAAAAATATCATTTGTTGCTGTGATTGAGGAAGCTTGCAGATAAATGTCAGATATAAGCTGAGATTTTTATTAGTTTTTTGCATGTTATGTTATTTACTGGGATGATATTTCCTACATTGAATGTATGTATTGGCATTTCATTGTTATCTGATAAGTGAGTTTTTTATCTTTTTGATTTTTAATGTTTTATGTGATAGATGTCACTATGCGGAATTTTCTAAATTAATGACGATTTTTTTGTTAAAGCTGATAATCTGCTCACAAAATTAATCACAATATCTTATTTTTGAATTTTTTTTCTTGATATTAATTGGTTGTTGATTTAATTAACAAACGGTTCATTGGTAGAACTTCTTTTACTTGATGTAAAGGTTATTGTGTGAGGTTTATAGTCGTGGGTTTCATATATGTAGCTTGTGGTGAATCATAGTTTGTGGTGAATCATAGATAGGAGGCATAGCCAAAAGTGTATGAAGTGACTGACGGGCAATAGTCGATTGAATGACATATCTATTAACTATCAGTCAAAAACAGTACACCAAACATTCATTTAATCTGATGGATAATGTAAAAAGGTCAGTAAACATTACACATCAATTTCAAACTTGTGTTACATTCATAGTGTTTTTCTGACTAGTATCTCTGTGTTCTTTTACACAGCATTGCGTTACTTGTTAATTATAAAGGCATATTAAGCGCAATGAATTCTGCCGGATACGATTTTGTGGTCAGACTGGGTTTACTAATTTAAGGGGAAAAATATCTTGAATATCTTGACGGAACTAATTAGCTTTCTTAACAGTATCCTTTGGGGCTCCTTGTTGATTTATCTTCTTCTTGGGGCGGGTATTTACTTCACTATACGTACAGGTTTTATACAGATCCGTCATTTTGGGCACATGTTTTCAGTATTGAAAAACAGTAAAAAATCTGACAGCGCAGGTATTTCATCATTCCAGGCTCTGTGTACCAGCTTAGCTGCACGGGTTGGTACAGGTAACCTTACTGGCGTGGCAATAGCCTTAACGGCTGGTGGGCCTGGCGCCATTTTTTGGATGTGGATGGTTGCTCTGATTGGGATGGCAACCTCTTTTATTGAGAGTACACTTGCCCAGCTGTACAAGACAAAAGACGATAAGGGGAATTACCGAGGTGGTCCGGCCTACTATATGGAAAAAGGGCTTGGAGTACGCTGGATGGGCATTCTGTTCTCCATATTCCTCATTATTGCTTTTGGTCTGGTATTTAATGCTGTCCAGGCAAATTCCATCGTTCAGGCTGCTGCTTTCGCATTTGATTTTAACCCTTTGTATGTCGGCATCGGTTTGGTGATCCTTAGCGGGGTCATTATTTTTGGCGGCTTGCGCTCTATTGCTCGGGTTGCAGAGTTAGTTGTCCCTTTCATGGCGATAGCTTATCTGATTCTGGCATTCTGGGTCGTCGGGCATAACTTTGAACGAATGCCGGAAGTGTTCGCATTAATTTTCAAAAGCGCATTTGGTTTGCAGGAAGCTGTTGCAGGCACCGTTGGTTATGGTGTTGCACAGGCGATGACACAAGGTGTTCAGCGCGGGCTGTTTTCAAATGAAGCAGGGATGGGTTCAGCGCCCAATGCTGCGGCTTCTGCTTCTCCATATCCTCCACATCCGGCATCTCAGGGTTATGTGCAAATGCTAGGCGTCTTTATGGATACTCTGGTCATCTGTAGCGCCACTGCTGTTATCATCCTGTCATCGGGTGTGCTTGATGGCAATATTTCAGGAATAAGTGGAATAGAATTGACTCAGCGGGCATTGTCTTCCGCTGTCGGTGATTGGGGATCTGAATTTATTGCACTGGCTATCTTCTTTTTCGCATTCACATCAATCATTGCAAATTATGCTTATGCTGAAAGCAATATCGTATTCCTTGAGCGTAATCATACTGCCGGTTTAGTGATCTTACGTCTGGCGGCGTTGGGTATGGTGATGTTTGGTTCGTTGGCTGAATTGCCTTTAGTTTGGAAAATGGCTGATTTGTCTATGGCATTGATGGCAATTACCAATCTGACCGCTATTTTGTTGCTTTCCGGCGTCGCATTTAAACTCGCAAAAGATTATAACCAGCAAAGACGCGTTGGTAAGTTACCGACATTTGATATCAATCAGTATCCTGAAATTCAGAAAAAGGTCGAAGTGGGTATTTGGGAAGAAACGGCAACTCTTGCCCGATCGAACCAAGCGGCTAGCCGCAAGTGAAATGCTAGAACAAAGTGTAGTTAATTACTATTTAACAACATAGCCTTCACCTTTCATTTGTTATTCTTGCCTTATTTCCATCTAAGTTATGGGAATAAGGCATCTTTGTTT
This sequence comes from Photorhabdus sp. P32, assembly GCF_038085095.1. Taxonomy (NCBI): domain Bacteria; kingdom Pseudomonadati; phylum Pseudomonadota; class Gammaproteobacteria; order Enterobacterales; family Morganellaceae; genus Photorhabdus; species Photorhabdus sp. P32. The sequence continues at coordinate 3,082 of NZ_JAZGJN010000185.1, forward strand.
GTGCTTTATGTCAAGAGCAAAACTGGTCGTTTTATAAAAAAATCATGTAAAACATAAATTTTATTTTGTATTCATTTGATTTCTTTGTGTTATTATCTTACTTTCAATTAATAGGTGGGACAGGGAAATGATAAAGAAGATCATATTAGTTGGCTTATTTATGCTATTGGCGGGGTGTTCCAGCCTGGAAGATCGGGGTACTTACAAAGTCGATAGCTCTTTTCCTTCACAAGGGCAAAATGACAGAGTAAGGTTTTTGGTGTTCCACTATACTGCTGTCGATGATAAAGATTCTTTACGTATACTCACTCAAGGTGGTGTTAGCGCTCATTATCTGATCCCATCGTTGCCGGATTATGTGAGAGGAAAGCCTGTTATTCTGCAACTGGTTCCTGAAGATAAGAGAGCATGGCATGCTGGCGTCAGTGGATGGAATGGCCGGAAGGACTTGAATGATACTTCGATCGGCATTGAAATTGTTAATAAAGGATTTACGGAAATGCTACTTGAGAAAGAGTGGTATCCGTTTCATGAGCAGCAGATCGATCTATTAACGCGTTTAGCGAAAGATATTATTCAACGTTATGGTATTGAACCTATTAATGTCATTGGTCACAGTGATATTGCGCCTTTGAGAAAATATGATCCCGGCAAACTTTTCCCTTGGAAGAATTTGGCTGAGCAAGGCATCGGTGCATGGCCTGATGATGCAACCGTTGAAAAATATATGGCTGGTAGGAAATGGAGTGATAGTGCTTCTGTTGAGTTAATTCAGAAGACATTGGCTAAATATGGCTACACCATTCCACAAACCGGTGTGCTTGATGAAGATACCCGTAAGACAATTAGTGCATTCCAGATGCATTTCAGGCCAGATGACATCAGTGGTAATCCTGATGCACAAACTGAGTCAATAGCACTGGCTCTGGTTGAGAAATATAAAAAATAGTTTTAGTTAGTCGTATCGCGTGGATCGTGCCATAGAAAAAACTTTATCAGAGTGATTTTTATGGCATGGTTTCTCTTATTAGCAACTCTGTAGATTTTCATGATCCACTCTTCAGATTCGTCTTCACTTTACTTTAACCCGTCATTACAAATTATCTCGCCAGTTGATGGCTAAGTAATAAAATATTCAGTGTATACCCGTCATCTTTCAAGTTGCCTCTTTGTTGGCTGCACTCACTCACCCCGGTCGCATAGTTATCTATGCTCCCGGGGATTCGCTCCTTTGCCGTCGCGATGCATCTTGAAATCCATTGGGTATATATAAATAATCGTCGCTTTATTTTATAATGACTATTACTATCTTAAGTAATAGTCAGATTAAATGAAATTTTTGCGATATGGAGAAAATATTACTTTTTATTATTGTTTCTCTTTTCTGGCAGAATAAATGCCAGGATAATTCCAATCAGACTGATAAAGGGTGAATACATTATTATTTTATCGGGAAAATAATTTGGTAACACACTGCATAGATAGATAAAAATAGAGATTAGCCAGCCATACAGTCCCACATCATTAAATCTGTAAGCTGTTTTCATGATTAAATAGTAAACCGTAGCGAAGGAGCACATTGCCCATAAGCCAATCGAGATCATGTACAGCCACACTGATAATTCATATTGCATGTGGGCCGCGTAATTGTTTTCTGCTAGATAACCAGAGAGAAAGATCAATATTCCTAAAATAGCGGCTATTTTAATAAAGCTAATAATATAATTTTTTCTACTTGATTTTTGGCTGAAATAGCTTTTTATTGCACTAACTAGAGAATCGTTCATAAATAATAGTCAGGTAAATAACAATGGGACAGATAATAACTGATCTAACGTTAGTATGAACAGAAAAATGTCAATCAGATATTAGATGAGAATATTTTAAAAGTAATTTTATGATTAAACATGTGGAAATAAGGTGATGATTGTTAAATTATATGATAGCTTTTATCCTTTATGATCTTTTTGGTGTTTAGACCATTGTGTGAAGGCTTGACAAATGATTATTCGTTTATCTAAAACTTTAATGATTTTTGCAGTAGCTTTGTTTGCTACATTAGCTGCTTTTGGCAATATCACAGATTATGCTACTAATTTCGTATTTGTACAGCATGTATTAATGATGGATACCATTTTCCCGGATACAACTATTGCCTATCGTGCAATTCACTCACCGGTACTACACCACATTGGTTATATTGTCATTATTTCTTTGGAAACTTTAACGGCAGTGTTATGTTGGATTGGTGGTATTCATTTACTGACGAATTTAAAATCTAACGCTGCTGTCTTTAATAAAAAGAAGACTATTGCGATAGCGGGTCTGACCTTGGGGTTCTTGACTTGGCAGGTGGCATTTATGTCAATTGGTGGTGAATGGTTTGGGATGTGGATGTCCACACAGTGGAACGGCATATCTAGCGCTTTCCGTTTTTTTGTCACTATTATTCTGGTACTGATTTATTTAATTCAGTATGACAGAGAGCTAGAATAAGAATAAAGATGGGAATGAGTGTGAAAACAAGGATCGAACAACACAAAGCGACCTTATACGGAATATTAGCGATTGTGTTGTGGAGTACAATCGTTGGATTAATAAGAAGTGTGAGTGAAGATTTCGGGCCTGTAGGTGGCGCAGCGCTCATTTATACTGTTGGATCAGTTTTCCTGATTCTGCTAATGGGCTTCCCAAAGATCAGTACCTTCCCCAGAATTTATTTGTGGCTCGGTAGTCTATTATTTGTTAGTTATGAAATCTGTTTATCACTTGCATTAGGTTTTGCCAATAATCGTGCTCAAGCAATTGAGTTGGGTATGGTTAACTACTTATGGCCAGGTTTTACTGTTTTATTCGCAGTGATTATTAATAAGCAGAAAGTGAACTGGTGGTTATATCCTGGTTTATTATTGTCTATTCTGGGAATTGGTTGGGTGATGAGTGGTGATAATGGCTGGTCACTCAGGCAGATGGTAGGAAATATTGAGAGCAATCCATTAAGCTATGGGCTGGCTTTTGCGGGGGCAATTATTTGGGCAGTGTATTGTAACATTACAAAAATAATGTCGGCAGGTAAGAATGGCATGTCGTTATTTTTTATCCTGACAGCCTTCGCATTATGGATTCAATATTTTTTCACATCTCCGCCTGAAATGGTGATAAATCTGCATAGTGTCAGCATATTATTGTTTGCTGGCGCGGTTATGGGGTTGGCGAATGCAGCCTGGACCGTTGCGATTATCAGAGGACATGTTGCATTATTGGCTACACTGTCTTATTTCACGCCGATCATATCTACGGCTTTTTCATCATTGCTTCTTAGCACTGCACTCTCTTTTTCATTTTGGCAAGGCGTGCTAATGGTTACCATAGGATCAATTGCTTGTTGGTTAGCGACCAAAACCAGATGATACCGGTTGAATCAAGATCAGAGCTCTCTGTCCATCTAAACCAGAAACCCAGAGAGCCTCGTTAAGGGAAGTATTGTGTCTGGCATCAAATAAAAAATCAGAACACAAAGGTTGAAGCTCTTTGTCTTTCACCGGAAAGTACGGTTGCATTTGTTGGATAATTGCCAGTTTCAATGCTCTCTGATTATCGTGTCACGAACAGTTGGTAGCGAAATGCAGAGGTAATTTAACTTCGAGCTCAATATCTGGATTCTGCCGGAAATCATAAGGCGTTATGCCATACTCTTTGCGGAACATGTAAGTGAAATGAGATTGAGAGCCGAAGCCGAAATCTAAGGCGATATCAAAAATAGGCAAAGAGCTGTTTCTTAAAAGATGAACAGCACCGGCCAGGCGTCGCTGGCGGATATATTTACCAAGAGAAATTCCAGTGACTTCCTTGAATATTTTCTGCATGTGCCAAAGCGAGTAACCGGAGTAAGTTGCCAGTTCTTCCAAGTGGATTACCCGGCCAAGGTGATTCTCAATCCATTTGCTGAGAGCGCATACAAGTGCTAAGTGATTATCCTGTGGCATTAACAATTTTGTTCTGGTTGAAAATGAAGGGAAGTATACACAACTTTTTCTACAGATGACAAAGTCTTGACATGATGATTTAGATTGTAACTGAATGTGACAATTGATTTTTTTGTTATAGTGAATAGAATCCACATGGTTAGTATTTGTTTAAACGTGTTCTGATATGTTGTTAGCATACATACTGTTACCGGTACGATTTTTTCACAATGAAAGCACAAGATGAATATTTTTCTTGTTTCATTGTTGTAAAATATCATTTTTCAACTTTATTCTTAACGTATTGCGTTCTGATCGAACTTGAAGGAAATAGAATTGGACATAAAAAAAACCATTGCAATCTTAGTATTACTTGGAATATGTCTGTTCTTGTACCTGCTAGCTTTGGATAGCTATTGTGATCAGGGGGAAAAGTTTGATTCAGGTATTTGTTCTGTGACTCGATATCTGCCTTTCTGATTAGTTGCTGATACTCATCAGCCATTTTCCCGTTATATATCTGTGCTAACATATATCTTCAATATCCACCCTTTAAAGCTAGTGTTTTGTTTGCTTTGAATTAAGCAGATAATGGGAAGCGGTTGTTTTCCCACTTATAACAAGATAGAAGTTGCATCAAGAGGACAAGATGGCAGGACAATCGCAGCGATCAACACTTAAACGCGGTTTAAAGAACCGGCATATTCAACTTATTGCTTTGGGGGGGGCTGTCGGGACTGGGTTGTTTCTCGGTATTGCGCAAACCATAAAAATGGCAGGCCCCTCCGTAATTTTAGGATACGCTATCGCAGGCTTTATTGCATTTCTGATTATGCGTCAGCTAGGAGAAATGGTGGTCGAAGAGCCTGTAGCGGGGTCGTTTAGTCATTTTGCGTATAAATATTGGGGGGATTTTCCCGGATTTTTATCAGGCTGGAATTACTGGGCGATGTTTACTCTGGTCGGTATGGCTGAATTAACGGCTGTGGGAATATACATCCACTATTGGTGGCCTGATATTCCAACCTGGGTTTCTGCAACCGTTTTCTTTGTCTTAATCAATACGGTAAATTTAATTAACGTCCGATTATATGGTGAAACAGAATTTTGGTTTGCCATTATTAAAGTGACAGCAATTATCTGTATGATTGTGTTTGGCGCTTACTTGTTAGTCAGCGGAAATGGCGGACCTCAAGCCAGCATTACTAACCTTTGGCAACATGGCGGCTTTATGCCTAATGGCATCACCAGCCTTATCATGGCAATGGCTGTGATCATGTTCTCTTTTGGTGGATTGGAACTGGTGGGTATTACCGCAGCAGAAGCGGAAAATCCGCGTATCAGCATTCCTAAGGCTACCAATCAAGTGGTATACAGAATATTGATTTTCTATATCGGTTCTCTGACCGTGTTGTTGTCGCTTTATCCGTGGGGCAATGTCGTTGAAGGTGAAAGTCCATTTGTGATGATTTTTCACAACCTGGATAGTTTCTGGGTGGCTAACGTTCTGAATATTGTGGTCCTAACGGCTGCATTATCTGTTTATAACAGCGGTGTGTATTGTAACAGCCGGATGCTGTACGGTTTAGCAAAACAAGGCAATGCTCCTAGGATGCTGACAAAAGTCAATGAGAGCGGCGTCCCTATCAGAGCCATTGTCATTTCCGCTTTGGCAACGTCCGTTGGTGTGTTGATTAATTATGTGATACCGGGCAAAGCATTTGAATTATTGATGGCGCTGGTGGTAACAACGTTGGTGATTAATTGGGTCATGATCTGTACGGCGCATTTAAAATTTCGGGCAGAAAAAATTAAACAGGGAATAGAGCCATCATTTAAGGCATTCTGGTATCCATTCGGTAATTATCTGTGTCTGATTTTCCTTGCCTTTATACTTGTCATTATTTTGATGATGGATAGCATCCGTATTTCAGTCATCCTGATGCCATTCTGGGTGGGTGCGTTGTGGATCGGGTTTTTAATGTCTCGTTCCCGCCGTGAAAAAATGAGAGCACAGGAGCAGGGATAACATATACTTGGATTATCGCTATAAAGATACCGGGCTGATATTACACAGCCCGGTATCTTTTATCCAGTTACCATTGCCAACGTAACCAAGCGAAGAGGACGTTACCATTATTATATGTGCCGGGAATATATGTCCCTTGCAGCGATAACCGATCATATTCTATTGAGAATAACGGTAATGGGAGTGGAATAGGGACATAATAATATTCATGACGAGCGGTAACGCTTAAAGTGAACCCTATTCCCATTCGAAAACCATCTAAATCGCCGGGTATCCACATTTTCTGAAATCCATAGCCAACGATGGGTTCCAAACGGTTATGAGAATCCATAAAAGCCATTGCATAAAGGGAATGCCAATCATTGTCTTCGTCGTAACGATATTTACCATAGCCGAAACCCCAGGGCCGTTCATTATATCTATCGATCTTCTCTTTATCGTAGGTATGCCTGTTATGCCAAGTAATTACTGGCAGATAAAGTTCATTGTCGGGTGCATCCCAAGTGAGGGTGATATTATTGTTGAATTTTTCCCATAAGCTACCTGAATTGTCGCCATAACTGCTTGGTGTGTGAGATTCAGTCGTTGCTAATGGTTTATTAGCCGTATCTGCCGTTGCTGCAAACACTGTCCCAGATGAGACTAAAAGAGTAGTTGATAGGGTATAGGCTGCGGTTAAATCAAACTTCATTATTTATTGCTCCAATTTCCCGACGACATAAATTGGGAAGATCCTGTGCATCACGTAAAATATGACAAACATCTAAATTCAGGAATTCTACTCTTGCTATTTTCAATAAAAGCTAAACGAAAAATTAATATTAAGATGTGATAGGTATTAACTGGGTATATTTAATACTGATATTTTAGTCAACTAATATTGGGAATGTGTTGACTTTTTCTTTCGCCTAAGCAGTAGAAATTGGTCCGATGAACATACTATGAGATATAGAAAATCTAATAATAAGACAGGCAAAATAAATTAGTATTATTTATGTTATCTGGGGTTTTGTTGAGTGGATAAACTGTAAGCTAATTAGGATAACCTTGGATTTTCAAATTTTTGCAGCTATGTTAAACAATAATTGTTGTTAAGAATTTTAAATATGTGCGTTAGCTCCATAGCTGATAAAAAATGGCTTGCCATCATATTAAGAATATGTGATAAATCGTTCGGGTAAACGAGGTACGGTTCTGTTAATAGCAGCAACTCGCTCTAGTTTTTATGTTACGCCGAAACGGCGAATTAGAATTAAGTGATCCAAAGGAAATTCTTAAAATGGCAAAAATCACTGGTACTGTAAAGTGGTTCAACGAATCAAAAGGTTTTGGTTTTATTACTCCTGCTGACGGCAGCAAAGATGTGTTTGTACATTTTAGCGCTATTCAGAGCGAGGGTTTTAAAACTCTGGCGGAAGGCCAAAAAGTTGAGTTTGAAATTCAGGACGGTCAGAAAGGTCCTTCTGCGGCAAACGTCACTACAGCATAACTTCTTTTTGTCGACCATTTTGGATTGACGAAGTAAATTTGTTGTCTGATTGATTTTTTACTGGCAACAATGACATACCGATATCACCCTGTTGGTTATCTGATAGGGTGTTTTTGTTTTGGCTCGGGGCGCTCTTTATTGAGCTGAGATGAACCCGTAATACCTGATCTGGATAATGCCAGCGTAGGGAAGTCATGGTGTCTTTTCCTGATACTTGCTTTTCTTTATGTCTGGTTGGGAGAGGTACCTATGATGAGAATCAATTCACTGACAATTGCCGGTACTGATCCTAGTGGCGGTGCCGGCATTCAAGCCGACCTAAAAACTTTCTCTGCACTTGGTGCTTATGGCGCTACTGTAATGACAGCGCTTGTTGCACAAAACACCTGTGGTGTGCAATCTGTTTATGATATCGATCCTACTTTTGTTGCAGCACAGCTTGAATCTGTGTTGTCAGATATCAGAATTGATAGCGCTAAGATAGGCATGTTATCTAATGCCGCCAATGTTGCTGTTGTTGCCGACGCAATAAGTCGTTATTCCGTTCCTTATGTTGTATTGGATACGGTAATGATTGCGAAAAGTGGCGATCCGTTGCTGGCGCCGGAAGCGGTTTCCGAGGTTGTTGAACAATTATTACCGAAGGTTTCGTTGATTACCCCAAATTTGCCGGAAGCCGCAGCGATATTGAAATGTTCTGTAGCAAAAACCGAAACGGACATGCAAAAACAAGGGCGTGAATTATTATCGCTAGGATGCGAAGCCGTTTTACTGAAAGGCGGACACCTTACAGAACATGAAAGCCCTGATTGGCTATTTACTGTTGAGGGAGAATGGCGTTTTACTGCGCCTAGAATCAATACGCGTCATACACATGGTACAGGGTGTACGCTCTCCGCTGCGCTGGCCGCTTTGCGTCCGCGTTATTCAAATTGGCAGACAACATTGCCTGTTGCCAAATCATATCTTCAGGCGGCGTTAGAACAGGCGGATTTGTTAGGTGTAGGAAAAGGAATTGGGCCTGTGCACCATTTTCATCAGTGGTGGTGAGAGTAGCGGATTGGCGAACCGTGTAAAATTTGTTGATCGTTGAGGGGAGTCCATATAAGGGCATGACGACGGGTCATTGGCATTTAAGTTCCGTGTCATTGCCGCTCATCTTAAGCCTTCCGGTAAACTAATTGCGTATACCGCTGAACCTGATTGTCGATTAGAAAAAGTGAATTATGAAAATTAGGGTATAAAAATTCTGAGTGAAGAGCCCGTGAAAGACACAACTCTCGTGAGAGCTGAATTTCTTACCACACCACCTAGCCCTTTCACTATGTATCATTGGAGCCGTGAACAGTATCAAGCAGCGCTCCGAAAGGCAGGGTTCAAACAATTTAGATGGCAAAAACCAATGCTGTTAAAAAGCGATATTGAGAAATATCCCCTCGGTTTTTGGGATGATTATCAACGAAATTGCCTTGATACAGCTCTTGTTTGTCAGTTTTAACGAGATAATTACCGAGATCCGCTGTTTTTCCTGCACAAATCCCCCGATGAAAATCGAGGGATTTTTTTGAATTTCCCTCTCCTGGTGACTGCTCCCCACTTTCTTCCGGACGGGGGATGTCAAGCTATAGTAACTTGCTTGTCCAGATAGACATCTTGAACTGCATTAATCAGTTCAACACCTTCTTTCATGGATTTTTTGAACGCCTTACGACCGAGGATTAGACCCATACCGCCTGCGCGTTTATTAATAACTGCGGTACGAACTGAGTCGCTCAAATCATTATTACCGGATGCGCCGCCTGAGTTAATCATACCGGCGCGGCCCATGTAGCAGTTAGCTATCTGATAACGGACCAGATCGATAGGGTGATCGCTAGTCAAATTAGCGTAAACACGTTTATCAGTATGACCAAAACCAATCGCCGTATAGCCGCCGTTATTTTCGGCCATTTTCTGCTTAACGATATCAGCGCCGATAGTGACTGCCAAATGATTAGCCTGGCCTGTTAGGTCTGCACTAGAGTGATAATCTACGCCTTCTTTTTTGAAGGCAGGATTACGTAGGTAGGCCCACAATACCGTTACCATGCCTAATTCATGCGCTCGTTTAAAGGCGGCTGAAATTTCCTCAATTTGACGCCGTGATTCAATAGAACCGAAATAAATCGTTGCTCCAACGGCAACGGCACCCATCTCAAATGCTTGTTCGACACTGGCATATAAAGTTTGATCATATTGAGCGGGATAGCTCAGTGTTTCATTGTGATTCAATTTAACCAGAAATGGGATCTTATGAGCATAACGACGAGAAACAGCGGATAACACGCCATAAGTAGAGGCAACACAGTTACAGCCGGCTTCAATAGCCAATTCAACGATATTTTTTGGATCGAAATAGAGTGGGTTTGCTGCAAAAGAAGCAGCAGCAGAATGTTCTACGCCTTGATCCACCGGCAGAATAGATAAATAACCAGTGCCTCCAAGACGACCATGATTTAATAATGTTTGCATGGAGCGCAGAACCGTATTCGGTCGGTTATTGTCGATCATTACGCGGTCAACAAAATCGGAGCCTGGCAGATAGAGATTTTCACTCGGAATGGTACTACAACGATGTTGCAATAAACTGTCCGCGTCTTTGCCTAACAACTTAGCGATATCAGTCATGTTTTACTCCAGTTATGAAAAGATGCTATTGATTGTCATTTATCCTTTTTAGGATAACAAGTTGTATTGGGAGGGAAGTGGTAGTGGATCGCTTCAGGTGGGAGGTTAAAGAGAATTTTATTACCTGAAAAGTGGCTATTTAGTGCGAAAGTAACATTACCATTCTTTAGGGAGTATAGGGGCGAAAGAGTAAGATCTTTATGTGTTGGATTATATGTTCTCGTAATTCTTATCGTTTGCTAGCAGACAATGTTATTGGATAAGATAAGTAGGTTTATGAGATTTAATACCGATAAAGAATAAATTATTCACTGTATTTATAATGTCGATATTGATTTGGTTTTGATAAATTTAAATATAGTTAAACTCATCGTCTTTATTGATTTTATTAATATTTTTTTGGCCTTTATTATTCAACAATGAAATATTTTCATCATAGATTAGATATACATTATTATTTC
>NZ_JAZGJN010000186.1:0-14112 GCF_038085095.1 Photorhabdus sp. P32
AATACATTTCCTATTCCAATTCGCCTATATTCGGCATCACAACTTGCCGATGTTCCTGTTACACCAAGCCCGTATGTTCCTCCGCCCTCAGCTTTATACTGACAGTGATGTTTGGTTGTAAAATCATTATATAACCAACTGGGTTCTATCGTACTAAACTCAATAACAACACCCGGATTTCTATTTGTCAGGTAACTCTGTGAATAAGTGTATTCAGGGGCAATACCGCAGAAACTTGCCTGTGTAACACAAGGGATATTTGTATACTTATTCCCGTCAAATGCTATATATTCATTTAATCCCATCCCACGATACCAATACATCGCTTTTTCTGCCACATTATCACGTTTCGCCGCTTTACTGTTTGTTAATGTAACTTTATTCTGTGTGTTTGCCGTGACGGTAAGTGTGCAATTTTTATACATTGACATCACTTTAGTACCAGCTAACCCATTTTGAGTTATTATTCTTTCTATCTGTATATCTGTCGTACATGCCATACTAAAACTACTTATAGCTAATAAAAACGGGGAAATAAGGAAAACCTTTTTATTTAAATTCATATTTTTCTCCTTGCTTTAATTATGATTTTGGTATCCAATGGAACGATAATAAGTTCCATCGTTATTATTAATATGCCTATATACAGTCTTTTAAAAAAATATACCCGTCATCTTTCAAATTGCCTCTTTGTTGGCTGCACTCACTCACCCCAGTCACATAGTTATCTATGCTCCCGGGGATTCGCTCCATTGCCGTCGCGATACATCTTGAAATCCATAGGGTATAATAACTTAATTCACAATTCCGCTATCAATAAAAACTTAGCAACAAAATAACATTACAATATAAACCATTTAATTTAATAAGTTTATCTTGTTATTTTCCAACTTAAATAAAAGTAGGTTACTAAATCAAAAAATACAAACTCCGATATACTTAATAAAACTTTAATTTAAATATCAAAAGTAAGATAACATAGAAAAAAACAAAACAATTTCAATCATCTATATAATTAACAACCAGAGAACCATTGCAATATTATATATGCAATTAAACAATCATTATATTTTTATGCCATAATAATCTAAAGAATATTTTCTCATTATTATAATGACATCGCCAAAGTGCATAAAAGTTTCATTGATAATAAAGACCAATAACTATTTATCTCTCTTTATAATATATCTCTCAACGAAAATATTTTTTTCTATTTAAATGACACACTTCCTAATAACTCATATCCGTTTTTATTTAAAGAAATCAGCGGAGCTGCGGGCATAATATGTTGTCTAATCAGAACGATTAAACCGGGCATCCAGCCCGGCAATAGTGAAAATAAAGAGGTAGGATACAATCTACCCAATCGAACAGGGAACAATCATGGACGATAACCAATAAAGGCCATACGGGAAAGCCTCCGTTCGATTGAAACTAACTGAGTGGTGGTCAAGAAGTACTGCATACGTTCGAACGCCTCTTCACCCTCTATTGCGGTGAGCCGTTCCCTACGCTCCTCACGCGCGGCACGCCAGCGCCCACTAAGTTCAACAACACTTTGTGTAAGGTCCACCTGCTTTTCAAGGCAAAGACCTGCTTCGCTGATTAAACGCTCGTTCAATCCGACTGGGCTATAGAGGAAATAACCTGGCATGCCACGTGTCACTATCTCCTCTTTACTAAGCATGCCCGTTACTAAAGTAGGATCAGTATATAAGAACCGTCCGCCTGGCTTCAGTAGTCGGCGCCACTCACTCAGCAAGGCCAATCGATCCGGAATATGAATTACAGAGTCGATGCACCATAGCGCGTCAAAGGTGCCGTCAGGAAATGGCAGAGGCTGACGAACATCACTATCGACGAAGTTGCTTCGATCTTCCAGCCCGAAATCTACCGCAAGTTGCCGGGAGGTAAGGAGGCCAGTAGGATGAATGTCAACCCCCGTCACTCTGCAACCGCTGGTCCTTGCCAGAAACAGGGCCGTCCCGCCGGACCCACTGCATACATCCAGCACATGAGAACGGTCAGATAATTGAAGCCATTGAGAAAACTGTCTAAATTCATCAGCAGAAGACCAATTGTTCTGCCCAAGGTCTTCGCCATAAGTCTCTTTGCGTACCTCGGATACCGCTTCCGCAGAGAAACTACCGAAAGCCCGCTCGTAAAAACCAGTGCCAGAGCTTGAGGAAGAAGTTTGCATAGTCATGGATAATGCTCCTAGCGAATAGAATTTAATCGGAAGACGAGGTGTTCAATTGCGGTGTCCAGTATCGCATTATCAAGATCCGGATCAAAACAGAACCGAACCGACGCATTGGCCTGAGCTGAGCTCAAACCAATGCCGGTAAGCACGTGCGAAGGCTGTAGCTCCGCGGAGTTGCAGGCTGAACCTGACGATATAGCTACCTGATACAACCCAGATATCAGCGCCTCCGAAGCGATACCTTCGAACTGAACGTTCACAACGTATGGGGAACTGCAAGAGAGATCGGTATTCAACACTGCGTTCGGTACTCTTTGATGAAGGCGAGTAATGAAATAGTCTCTCAATGCAGTGACTTTTGCCTGGCGTTGCATAAGGGCCGACTGAACCATCTGGCACGCAAGACCAAACCCGACAATCAACGGCGTTGGCAAGGTGCCGCTGCGCAAATGATTCTGACCGCCGCCATAGATGAAGGGCCTCAAACGTGCAGCAATACGCGCATCGACGAAGAGTGCCCCAATGCCTTTCGGCCCTCGCATTTTGTGGGCAGAAAACGAAAGCATATCAATTCCCGTTTTCTTGACGTTCATGGGAATTTTGCCGATAGACTGGACCGCATCCACATGTAGCCAAGCACCTGCTCGACGCGTGATGGCGGCGATTTCATCCACCGGCTGAACGGTGCCTAGCTCGGAATTCACATGAGCAATACTGACAATACGGGTGTCGGCGGTCAGTTTAGTCATGACATCTTCCGGTTGTACCCGACCACTGGCGGCAACCGGCAGGTACTCGACAGCAAGCCCCCGCCGAGCCAACTCTTTACCAACGAGCAACACAGATTTGTGGTCGATGGGGCAAAGTAGCGCCCCCGCAGGAGCGCATTCGTTGTGAGCAAAACTCGAAAAAAGAGCGATGTTGTTGGCTTCTGTAGCGCCCGATGTGAAGACAATTTCTTCCGGGCGGGCGCCGATGAGAGACGCAACTTGTTGGGTGGCGTTCTCAATCGCATGCCGGGCGCGACGCCCCATTACATGGGCAGAAGAAGGATTACCGAATTCATGCTCCATATAGAATCGCATGATGTCGACAACCTCGGGAAAGCACGGTGTCGTGGCACAATGATCCAGATAGATGGTGCCAGTCGGTTTTTCATTGACATTCATACACGACTCCCTATCAGGAAGTGAAGACGGCAACGTTAACGAGCTTCGAGTAGATCTCTTGTGTCTGCATCTCTCCGCTTCCACCTGGATCTGCAACAATCACCTTCATACCCGAAAGCCCATACAGAGAGAGCGCGGTACTTACCCCTGTTTTGACCGGTTGGAAGCATTCACCGGGGGCAAAGATCACCAAAAGGCGATGTTTTGCCTTATAGACCTCAGAGATCATCTCCGTGATCTCTCCCGCGCATCCGGTAACGCCGCAGGTAATGAGAGGCCGATAGTCACCATTTTCGTCCACAAGGGAAATTTCGGTTCCGGCATCAGGGCCATTGTCGAGAACGCGACGATTTAACAGCCCGGCTTTGACTAACTTATCGGCACTTTTCTGGAACCGGTATTTCAGCCAAGTCTCTGGATAGGCAATAGGATGTTTTCGGCTTGCCAGCATATTTCGTTCAGAAAATTGCCCGCTACGCTCTAAGACAGATTGGTATGAGGCTGGAAGCGTAGAGAACTGTTCGTAGAAGGCACGCCTTAATTCGGATGCGGGTCCACTGTCACGCGAAACGTATTGCCAATCGTTGATAAGCAGCAGGAATTTAATCGCTTCGAATTGGTTTTCAAGCTGCTCTGCGATTCGAACGCCAAGTTCCCAAGTGTATCCAGGAAAGATCCCTACGCGTCGCTCAATTTTTTCTCGCATGGGCGAGCTATTTTCTTCAATAACCCCCGGTACAAGGCATCCTCGGTCTTCGTCAAGGAAAAGCATGAAATGCCCTGCCATAATGACGAGATCCGGATGTGGAACATTAGTGACTTCGGTGAGAATAAGGTCGAGTAGCTCAGCCTCGGATTGAACCAGACGGTGGCTGTTTGAGATGTTAATTTGCTGCATATGCGCCTATATCTATATTATTGGTTTTATTAGAAATTTAAAGGCTGTATTATAGTTATGGAAACCGTATAACCCATTTCAACTTTCCTGGTGGATTGCTGAATTTCACTCACTATGAACATCCTCCTCCCTCACAACAGTTATCAATTATCTACTGACAATTGATAATAGATTATATATTTACATATAATCTATCATACAACAATTAATAATATTAATTATAAATCTATGCCCTGTACTATTTAATATACACTAACAGCCAAGATTGATGTTGTATATCCTTGCTGTAGAGAGGCCAAAGGCATTGATTAAAACGGTCATTGAATATCCAAATATCAATACTGCCGATATCATGACTTCTAACTATTCTATTTCAACCACAAGTTTACAAACCCAATAAAAATCAATAATAACAAGCCATTCCATTCCCACAATGACATTTTACAAACATATTATTGCGCTTATATTCAAACCACATCATGTATTCTCCTTACACTAAACATTGACATTATTTAACCAATTTAGCGTGACATTTTTTTATGATAGACGTCCAGCCTGTCGATCGAACATTATCAGTAAATAATCCAAAACAAATTAAAAAATTTGATGATAAATAAAATAAATCATCAATAAATTTAATTAAAAATCAATAAAAGCACCGAAATCATGAATATCCGATGCTGGATTCAACTAATAATCACGTAATATGAAAGCCAGATTGGTAGCGAAAGGCTAAACATTTTGTAGATGCAGGCTATTCAGATTCACAAATGCTCAATCGGGAGTGAGATCAGCAGAAATAACGCAGCCTTGATTGAAATATCAGTAAGGGCAGATTCCTGCCCAATATACCCAATGGATTTCAAGATGCATCGCGACGGCAAGGGAGCGAATCCCCGGGAGCATAGATAACTATTATCACTTAAGGTAACTCTTTGGTATCCCATGCATACCATGCAATCAAATGAGTTGTTTCAGCTAATATGAGATCACTATTGAAGCCATTTTTCTATCTGCTTCAAATTTATTATTTCTCAATTGGCTGGTTATGAACGAAAATTCTCTTTCGCTATCTGATAACGTTGTTCTTCCTGCGCCTCATTTTTCTTTTTTACGCGCCACAAAATACTTAACGCAATAAACCATAAAGGCGTGCCACAAAGTGCGATCAGGGTATCCGGGTCAAAAACCATTACCACTACAGTAAAGATGAAAAAAATCAGGGTTATCCAAGTCATTAGCACCCCCAAAGGCATCTTAAATATTGAACGCTTATGCATATCAGGGTAATTCTTACGATAAGCTAAATAGGCAATCAAAATCACACACCAGCTATAAATCACCATAATCGAAGCAACGGTGGATACAATAGTAAATAACTGCATGACATTCGGTACGATAAACAACAGTGACGTACCAACCACCATACAGAAACAAGAAAATATCAGACTATGTACAGGAATTGCGGTATTGCGGGAAAGAATTTTAAATTTCCGGTGTGCATTCTTTTCCGTTGATAAGCCATAAAGCATACGCGTGCAAGCATATAATCCACTATTAGCAGAGGACATTGCCGACGTTAATGCGACAAAATTAACCACTGCGGCAGCAGCAGGCAGACCCGCCAAAGCAAATAGCGTCACAAAAGGGCTGGTTTCAGATGAGATCCGCCCCCAAGAAGTGACGGCAATAATGCTTAACATGGAGAAAATATAGAAAATCATAATTCTCATCGGGATATAATTAATGGCTTTCGGCAATATCTTTTCCGGATCTTTTGTTTCTGCCGTCATCGTGCCAACTAACTCAACACCGGTAAAAGAAAAAATCGCTATTTGAAAACCGGCAAAAAAACCAAAAATACCATTTGGCAGAAATACAGATGGATCAGTTAAATTATTCACAGAGGCGATCATACCATCCGGTGATTGCCAACCTACCATCACCATACCAACGCCAATAATAATCAACGCTAAAATCGCAATAACTTTAATCATGGCGAACCAGAATTCAGCTTCGCCAAATAAGCGGACAGAAAGAAGATTACAAGTACCAAGTAAGCCTAGTGTTAAAAATGCCGGCACCCAAAGAGAGACGCCGGGAAACCAATATTGAATATATCCGCCGCACACCACAACATCAGCAATACAAGAAACAATCCAACTCATCCAGTAAGTCCAGCCGAGAAAAAAGCTGGCTTTTGTGCCTAAATAATCCGATACGAAATCAGCAAAAGAACGATAATTCAGTTTAGTCAGGAGCAATTCGCCCATTGCCCGCATCACCATATAGACAAAAAAACCAACAATCGCATAAGTAATAATGATCGATGTACCAGATACGGCAATGGTTTTTCCTGATCCCATAAATAAACCGGTGCCAATAGCGCCGCCAATGGAAATCAATTGAATATGACGCGCACTCAACCCTCGATGAAGCGTTTGTGTATCAGCAAATTTCTCTGCCGAAAGGTTTTGTTGAGTTTTATTATTTTTTATCATGATTATACCCGTCCGTCATTAAATAAGCAGTTGACTGCTAAATTTTCCTGAAAAAGAAGTTACCACGGCTTCAGGAAAAAAATGGAACAATGTTTTATTTATTTAATTATTTTTTCATTTAAAGCAAGTAACAATCCTGCTCGTAATCCATTAGCAACCTCAGCATTAGGAAATAAAATAAATTTCGCCGGAAATTTAATTTTCCAATGGCGATCATGCTGGCTGGCAATTTCAAATCCTTCTGGCAATTCAGTAAAGTTCAAGGTATCTGCGGGTATATGAAGTTGAAAACTGTTGTGACTCTTAATAATGGAATTAATTACTTGGTAATGTTTCAGTTCAGATTTAATACGTGCTGTTATTGGAGATAAAGACATTAAACCATAAAGAGCATCCGTAATTTTTTGAAATCTGGCTAAATCATTTTTTCCAAAAGACATGGCTTTACCCATCTCCATCGTACAGCTATCCGCCCCAAATTTTTCACTCAGAAAATGGCTGAAAGTCCCGGCTTTCTCTCGATGGTAAACGAGCGCATCAATATCGCTGTCATGCAACCATTGCATAAATTCAGCAGAAAAAGGACGATTCTGAGCAGGCAATAACGCAAATTGCTCATGGTGAGAAGCGCGTATAGCGGTATGCAGATCAAGATGCCAGCGAATATTTGTCGACGACACCGAAGGTTCAGCAAAAAAACGACTCACAACATCTTCAAGTTCAGCCGCACGCAATCGCTCATTCCCCAACGGAAAATTCAGGTAACGGCCACCAAACATACGATTCAAATCATGATGTAAATAACGTCGATTCGAACGCATCGCAGGCAAATTACCGAAGATGATCAACAAATTATTTTTTAGTGTTAATGTGCCATCCGCTAACTGCGCGAGTAACTGAATCAATATTTCAATGGGCGCAGTTTCATTACCGTGAATACCCGCAGAAACCACCAGAGACCGATTTTCCCCTTTATGGGGAATCAGTTGCAGTACACCTTCTGCCAACCAATGCGCATTCATTGTTTTTGGAAACGTCAGGTGGTCGGCTAATTTTTTTTCAAGCAATAACGTTAACAGATTCATATCTGCTCCAATTTAGCGCTGAAATTCATAGATTGACCCTAAATTCAGGATCTGCGTGAGCTCATCCAGAGCGGTATAAACTTCACGAAGTAATTGAGGATCAGCCAGATCACTGGCACATAATTCGTCACGATAATGGTGTTCTATCCATTCGGTCAGGCGTTCGTAAAGTTGCGTATTCATCAATGTTGCGGGATTGACAGCACGAAATTCAGCGTCGTTTAATACCACCCTCAAACGCAAACAGGCCGGGCCGCCGCCATTGCGCATACTTTCCCGCAGATCAAAAACACGGACTTCATTAATCGGTGAAGAGGTTTGTGCAATCAGCGACTGTAAATAGGCCCAAACAGCAGCGTTTTGACGACACTCTTCAGGAACCACAATCATCATTTTTCCATCGGTTTTACTCAGTAACTGACTATTAAAGAGATAAGAATCAACCGTATCTTTAATGCTGATCTGCTCAGCAGGCACCTCAATCGTGACAAAATCCTGTCCCAACATCGCCATTTTCTGTTTAATTTCAGTCAGCGCTTGTGACTGATTAAGATAAGCATACTGATGGTGAAAAAGGACATTTCGGTTGCTGACCGCAATCACATCGTTATGGAAAACACCACTGTCAATGGCGACCGGGTTTTGCTGGACAAAAACGGTTTGTGCCGGATTAAGCTGATGCAACCGCGCAATAGCTTCACTGGCTTCTAATGTTTGCCGCGCAGGATAACATTCAGGTGCCGGACCGCCGCGAAACACGCTACGGCCATAGACAAACACCTGTACGCCGGGCTTATCATAATCACCGCCAAGGCGATTATGGTTCGCCGCCCCTTCATCACCAAAATCTTCATGTTGTGGAAGAGCCTGATGATGGACAAAATAGTTTTGATCAGCAAAGGTGGCTTGTAATGCGGCGGCCGTCGTTTCCACTTCCAGCGAACGGTGCAATTTGTTGTTTAAATTCGCTACCGTGAAGTGAACCCGCCGATCGCCGCTATCCGCCGAAGGTGATACGGTTGCCGCATTTGCTGTCCACATGGATGAAGCCGAACTCAGTTTTGATAATAACACTGGAGAATATTTGGCTGCTTTATGAAGTATCTGCTCATCACTGCCGACAAAGCCTAAATTACGTAAGGCAGGGATATTAGGGCGTTGTTGCGGAGGAAGTATTCCCTGAATAAACCCCGCATCAGCCAGCGCTTTCATTTTCATCACACCTTGCAGCGCGGCTTTACGCGGGTTAGATACGCTGTCCTTATTATTAATGGAAGCCTTATTACCCACTGAAAGCCCCGCATAATGATGGGTCAAGCCGACCAACCCATCAAAATTTGCTTCAAAACCAGCCATAAATCCCTCTGAAAAAATTGTATAAGTTGAAACCTATCCCGTTAAACGGTTAATCAGGGAAACAGATTCCCGGCGCAAGCGTTTCAGGTAAAGTGAGTTCATCGGCAACCAGAGATGCCATAGGCCAGGCACAGTAATCGGCAGCATAATAAGCACTAGGTCGGTGGTTTCCTGACGCGCCAATACCGCCAAAAGGCGCTTTACTGGAAGCCCCGGTTAACGGCTTATTCCAGTTCACAATGCCCGCTCTGGCATCTTCCAATAGGCGTTGGAACAGGGCCGCATCCGGTGAAATTAAACCGGTAGCCAATCCGAAGCGGGTGTTGTTGGCGAGCGCCAGCGCTTCATCAAATGTGTCATAACGCATAAGCATGAGCAGCGGCCCGAAATACTCTTCATCAGGGAGATCAGCGATTTGGCTAACATCAATAATCCCCGGCGTCAGTAATGTTGATTGCGGATCGCATTGTTCCAGCGAAACTAGCGAGATGCCGCCAATTTTTCGTAACCGATCTTGAGCTTCCAATAGATTCTGCACAGCCTGTAGAGAAATGACTCCCCCCATGAACGGTTGAGGTTGGGCATCCCAATGGGATGGTACGATCCGCTTTGTCACCGCCGCCAAACGCTTAATCACCGCATCGCCATGTGCGCCATTTTTTACCAACAATCTGCGGGCGCAGGTGCAACGTTGACCGGCGGAGATAAATGCTGACTGCACAATGGTGTAAACAGCGGCATCAATATCGTCGCAAGCATCAACTATCAATGCATTGTTTCCCCCCATTTCAAGCGCCAACATCTTCTCTGGTTGACCGCCAAGCACGCGGTGAAAGTGAAAGCCCGTATTGGCGCTCCCCGTAAACAGCACGCCATCAATTTGCTTATCCTCCAGCAATGCTGTCCCGGTACTACGCGCACCCTGAACCAGATTGAGCACACCTGCGGGCAAACCCGCTTTTTCCCACAGTTTCACCGTTTCTTCCGCGGTCATCGGCGTCAATTCACTCGGTTTAAACACCAGCGTATTACCCGCAATGAGCGCAGGAATAATATGACCATTAGGTAAATGCCCAGGAAAGTTATACGGACCAAAAACCGCCATCACACCATGAGGACGGTGACGCAGTAAGGCACGGCCATCAGGCATAATCGTTTCTGACTCACCGGTACGCTGTTCCCACGCTTCGATAGAAATAGCCGCTTTACCTATCATGGATTGTATTTCAGTCCGAGTTTCCCATAAGGGTTTACTGGTTTCCTGACTGATAACACGAGCAAGCGTTTCTTTTTCCTCATTCAGTAAAGCCGCAAACGTCTGTACGACCTTAATCCGCTCACTGGCGGGCAAATGCGACCAGCCATAAAATGCCTCACGGGCAGCATGACAAGCAGCTTTGACTTGCGAAGCATCGGCACTGTTAGCCTGCCACAGAATCTGTTGATCTATTGGGGAAAATTTAGTTATTGACTCACCCTGCCCCTCAATCCATCTTCCCCCAATGTAATGTGCTTTATAATTCATGTTTAATTTTCCTTTGGAAAGAGACTAACCAGTCGCACCTGCTCCCCATCACTGACTTGAAGCGCATCCATCTCAGCAGTTGTTAAAAGAAGTTCATTACTATCACCCGCCACATTCAATAACAGCGCTCGAAATTCACTAAATTGCTGATTGGCAACAATGCAAGAAACACCATCGTCTCTGGTCACAGATTCGGCTTTACTGACGGAAACGAGACGGCTCTCTTTTACTGCACGTATCCGGTCAATTTCAGCCTGTAATAAAGCGCCGCCATCAAAAATATCAATATGACCTTGATAGGTAAGACCTTCTTTTTCAAGAATTGCCCGCGCCGGTACTGTTTTCTCATGGACCTGCCCAATCACCTTCTGCGCCTCAGCCGATAATAAGGATATATAAATAGGGTGAAGGGGCATGAGTTCCGCAATAAAGGTTTTTGATCCAATACCGGTTAAATAATCTGCCTGAGAAAAAGGAATGCCAAAAAAATGTTGTCCCAATGAATTCCAAAAAGGGGAATTTCCTTGTTCATCTGCAACCCCCCGCATTTCAGCGAATATAATTTTAGAAAAAATATCCCTAAATGCGGCGATAAAAAGAAAACGGGCTTTAGAGAGAAATGTCCCATTTTTTTCCTTATGATATTCTGGATCAAGGAATAAGGTGCACAATTCACTGTTACCGGTCTGATCTTGTTCCAACGTTAACGCTTCTATAGATTTATAAATTCCCAATTCACGTGATGAACGAACGGTTTTTTGTACCCGAAAATTATAAAACGGCTCCTCCAGCCCAACCGCCACTTCGATGGCGCTGACACCCGCTACGCGATTCACGCTGGTATCTTCCAGCACAAACAAGAATCCCTGTTGAGCTTGGAGCAGTTTCCCCTCGAAAGTATCAACGCTACGTGCAATGCGTGAACGTAATTGCGCCAGGTTATTGGGAAAAGATGTCAAACCTATACCAGCACGCTGAGATAAAGCCTGAACCCCATTTAAGTCACTATGCCGGACAGCTCGGAAAAGCATCATAACGTCACCTTCAATTTACTATTAACCTACAAACCGCATAATGGCGCTTTCAAGACGAACCAGACCTTCATCGATATCAGCAAAGTCGATATTTAATGCCGGTGCAAAGCGCAACACATCTGGACCCGCGATCAAGGCAATTAGTCCCTCCTCTGCTGCTAAGTTAGTTAATTGTTTCGCCTTACCCTGCCAAGCCTTATCCAATTCAGCGCCTAAAAGCAGCCCTTTCCCCCGCAAGCAACTGAATATTTGGTAACGCTGATTCAGTTTCGATAATTTATCCATAAAGTAGTCATGACGTTGTAAAACACCGGTAAGCAGTTCCGCCTGATTAACAATGGAAAGCACCTTATCGGCAACTGCTGCCGCCAGAGGATTACCGCCAAACGTGGTGCCGTGTGTTCCAGGTTGAAAAACCGCGGCAATATGTTGTTTTGTTAACATAGCGCCGATAGGAAAACCGCCGCCGAGACCTTTAGCACTGGTAAGAATATCAGGCTCGACACCATATTCCTGATAAGCATAAAGGTATCCTGTACGGCCTACCCCAGTTTGAATTTCATCAAAAATAAGCAGAGCCTGAAAACGATCGCATAAAGTGCGTAATTCCTGCAAGAATGCAGGATCTGCGGGAATAACACCGCCCTCGCCAATAATAGGTTCGACAATAACCGCACAGGTATTTTCAGAAATGTGTTCTCTGATTGCAGATAAATTATTATAAGGAAGATGTGTAATTTCTTGCGGAAGGGGGGCATAATCTTGTGAATATTTTGGCTGCCCTCCTACTGTAACGGTAAATAATGTTCTACCATGAAAGGAGTCTTTAAATGAAATAATCTCATTCTTATTTTTTCCATATTTATCAGCGGCATATTTTCTAGCTAACTTTAATGCTGCTTCGTTAGCTTCCGCCCCTGAATTACAGAAGAATGCTTTATCAGCAAAAGTATTTTCCACAAGTCTTTTTGCTAATTTCAGGACAGGTTCATTGGTGTAACCATTACCTATATGCCATATTTTATCAATCTGAGAAATTAACTCATCCTTTAATTCAGGATGTGCATGCCCTAATGAATTAACCGCAATTCCACCGGCAAAATCGATATATTCCTTGCCATCTTGATCCCATACTTTCGAACCCTTGGCCCGAACAGGTATGAACTTAGCCGGAGAGAAACAGGGTACCATATAGTGATCAAACCAACTTCTCTGGATATTTTCTAACATAGATCATTTCCCCTTAAAATAGAGAGTACACGGACGAGAGAAAGTAATATGCCCCGCATCATTTTTCGTCTCACACTTACACAACTTATTAATGTATGCCGAGGAAAAGGCTTACCAAGCTGAAACCTAAAAAGCCTTAAAAATAATAGAATTACAGGATCTATTTAATATTATTCTTATTAATCCCATGACTATTTCCTAAAAATAGTTGCACAGCCACTAGACAGATACTGTTGTCCGCACTTAACAAAGTCAACACAAGTTATACACAAAAAAAATACTTTTTGATCTCGTTCAAACTTCCAAAAAGTATTTTTATGCACAATTTATGCACTTTATGTGAATAAAAAGCGAATAGAAAGTGAATAAATTAAATCCACTACTTATAGATGAAGCAAATAAATAAATAATTATTCATTAATAACGTCAGAAATTTATCTACTCAAATGTAAAATAAAATTTGACGGAATTTAATTTTCAAAAATCAGAGAAAATAGATAACCAAAACAATAAAATAAGTGAACAATCTGACAATAACTTAATATAAAATTAACTATCCAGTTAAGGAAATTGATTATATCTAAATGCCCCTAAACTCCAGACAGCAACAATGCCGCTACCTGATTAGATTATTTGTAACAAATTGATCGCACTGTATCCTATCTCAATGAATTATTTAGATTAGAGAAATAGGTAAAATATTTTCAAGTGAAAATTATTCAATAGCGATTATCACTTTCCTCGACCTTGCTTTACATAGAAAAAACCCAACAACTAATTCATAGCGAATGATCACATCATCGCTAAAAAATTAATTATTTCTTAATATATTAGCATTTAAAATAATTACTAACGCGCTATTTTAGACATTTAATTAACTACTTTTCTGGGCTAATGAGCAATGGATAATATACTACAGAACCACTTTATAGCTGAAATATATAAAGTGATTTTTGCCGTTAATTTATCACTACAAATAAGAAACTCCATTTCTTCCTATTTTTTATAATAATCTCATTTAATTTGCTAAACTTCATAATTAAAATCGTAATCATTACCTGAATTTATTATGTACGAATGTTAAATAACATTATACCCTTCATCTTTCAAG
>NZ_JAZGJN010000187.1:0-14375 GCF_038085095.1 Photorhabdus sp. P32
TCCACGGTTTCCACTAAACCAATGTTTTCTGTAGCCCATTAACTGACAGCAATCTTTGTGAAAGCAGCTTTTAAAAGTATTCGATGGGACCCAATATGGTAAAAATCGGGCAGATCTGAGTGTCAATAAATAACCAAAATGACAATTTAGAGAGAAATGCACTAACTGTGAGGGAATTACGAACACATATTGATTAATAAGTCAGCAAAAAATTAGTGCCATCTTGCTTTACTAGCTCAGAAACTTTATCACAGTGTGTCCCAAGAAATACTTTTTCCTCTGGGGATTTTGACTCCCCGAATCCACGTTCCTATTTCTCCTGTACAATAAAAGTGCAATTATCAAGACCGTTATAAAAGTCAACGAAAACAAGATATTATCGTAGATGCAGGAAAACACGTACACCCAATGCATATCGGGGCCCATAATCATGTTATTTCAGGTAGCACCTCTAATACAGGTTCAGGAGATGCAATACCTATTATTAATTCATATGTTAAATTAATGAGCTGGTACCGCACAACATAACTTATAACAACCTTAGTAAAAATAACTAAGGTCTAACTTTTTTAAGCCAAGTACGAATAAACATTCTCCACAGAGCCAATTTGATTTGAGTGATAATTGTACGTTTTCTATTTTTGTTATCTATTTTTGTCGGTGGATAGTTTCTTTCCCCAATTGATGAATTTAAAAAGTTAGGAGAATGGTGAATTACTGGCGGGATAATGCCTTTTAATTTAATTACACCCTGCTCTCTGAACAGTTTCCAATCATCAGCAACGAATCTAACAGGCTGTAAATATTGATATAGTTTTTTAGCTGTGGTCAAATTTAATACATATCCAAATGTACCAGCCGCGTCAATCACATTTACAATGTTGTAGTTATCAATTAGTGGCTTTTTGAATGAAGCGAAATATTCATTGGTTTTATTCAATAGAAAAACATATGGTTTTGCACTAAGAGCTTGAGGATATTTTTCTAAAGAAGACAATACCGTACACAAATTATCATTAAATTTTACATCGTCTTCTAATATAAGAGCGATAGGTATATTTTTATCTATCATTTCCTTATACACATTGATATGACTCATTGAACATCCAACCTCGCCAAGTGTGAGTGAGATGTTATCAAAATTAGAACATGCATATTGGAGCTGTTCCGTAGTTAATTCTTTACCGTATACCGCATTGATAAATTCTGCATCAATGTCTATTTTTTGTAGTTGCTCTTGTATTGCTTTTTTTCTATCTACATCTTTTTCAAGATTGATAACAAAAATTTTCATAACACACCATTATAGTTAAGTTATAGTGATAGCTTACCACGATGAGCACTAACCATCCAAGTCATCAAAGTAGCAGATCAGACTTTTTAGCTCTCTCACAAAACTTTTTCCAATCACTCTTTGGTTTGGTGAGGAAGATTAAGATGGATATTATCAAATTGAGTGGGACGCATTTAGGACAAACATCGAAAGATCATCAAGAGTAACCATAGATACCTTCGGTAAGGTGGAACGTGTGAGCGCTGATAAATACGATAATTGGTTAATTTACAATGTGACTCTACTCACTTCTAAGCTGTAGGTCACAGGTTTGAGTCCTGTAGGTGTGTAAACGCACCGTAGTATTCATCTGGAACATACAGTGTTCTGCTGTTGCAGCATGTCGCGTAAATTGAAAAAGTACGTCATCTGATGATAAAATTCTCGTGCTGCATTTTTTATCAAAATATGTGGGTTTACTTTAGTGTAAAGGGAAACTGTTAGAATTTGGACGTGATCAGCTATAATTGAGCTATTTAAATAGGATTGATGTTTGTATACTCATCACGAATTACTGGAGGATATTATGGATAAGTACAGCTATTCTAGCATTGAACATTTAAAACATTGTCTGATGGCAGAAGTGGTATGTTCTGATATAAAAAAATTCACTTGGGGCAGAGCGATACGGCGTACATGGCAATACCCTAAAAGGAGATTCAATTTCTGGTGGCGAATTGCTAACTATCTTTACTTATCTAATAAAAACCCCAAATTAGCAGAATATATAAATAACAAGCTAAGATCTAAATATGGCTGCGATATCGGTCTTGGTGCTCACATCGGCGTAGGACTGAGTATATATCACTATGTTGGACTAGTAATAACTAATAGAGCAATTATCGGAGAAAACTTTAAAGTAAGACAAAATACTACTATTGGAGTGCAATCTACTTATAATGATGGTGGTGTTACTATAGGTGATAATGTTACTGTAGGTGCAAATGTTTGTATTATTGGAAACTATATTACCATTGGTAATAATGTATTGATTGGCGCCATGTCTTTTATTAATAAGAATATTTTATCAAATTCGGTATGTTATACTCCTAAATCTGAAAATATTAGAATAAATACAAAAAACACATCTCTTCTTTAAAAGAGATTTCTATAAACCCTCAAGCAAGCGGATTCGATTAATAAGTGCATTTTTCAGGAATGGTGGTCAGTTGCTATAGTAGCCATCTTTCTAGCAAAAGGAAAATGCACTGTGACCTATAAACTCTCAAATTTATTTCTTTGATTTCAGATTCAGCACCTTTAATCAAAGTAGGTAACCCTATTCTTTTCAAATTGAAATATCAGATCAAGTCTCAACTAATACATCTAGTTATTTTCGCCATATTAACTCCATTTAAAAGTGTAGATAAATTTTCAAATTATATCAGAGTATGGATATCGTTGGGAAATTGAACACGGGTTCAGGGAAATAAAGCAATATATGCTGAAAAACGAGCTGATTCTGAGAAGTAAAAAATCGGAGCTTATCGAGCAGGAGTTGTGGGATGTTGTACTGGCGTACAATTTGCTGCGTTTTATGATGATTCAGATGGCGTATAGCCAGAAAGAAACAGAACCTTACCAAATAAGGCTTGCCTCTATCTTACAGGTCAGTTGAGCCTATTACCCCAAGTCTCTCTTGGAAAAATACCTCAGTTTATGTCTCAGTTGCTTGATATGTCTGAAAGCTTTGTGCTGCCAGTAAGAAGGGAAAAGCATTACCCAAGGACAGTGAAAAAAAGCCGCAACGATATCCGTTACGGCATTCATAATTATCTTAACTGACAAACATTACTCAATCGACGCTGTTTTTGTAAGGCCCGAATCATAAGCTCCTCACTGTTTTAATTGATATGTGATTCCGCCCAAAGACCCATGCTTAGTAAAGATTAGAGTAACTGATGGATAAAAGTTAAAGGTGTTCCATTTTTAGAAGTAGGAGGACTTCTCATCCCTCAGAAGCTTAGGCCATTTATGAAGTGGATAAACAGGAGAAGGTGCTTTACAAGTTAATCCCAAGAATAAGGTGTAATAATTCTCAGTTAGCTGAATGACTGGGAATTACCCCACTGGAGGTAATTAAACTTTATCATCCCACTTATCATCAGTATCATAGGGAATGTTCAATGAAAATTTAATACACTTATATGTGAGATATGTGAGATATGTGAGATATGTGAGAGTTCTGATTTTGGGAAAATTTATTTTCTAACAATATGCTAGGGTAAAACAAAAGGTTGTAGATAGGTAGATAGATAGTTTAATTTAGAACAGATATTATTCATTAATTATTGGAAATAAAAGCAATTTTGGTTTAAGATAGCTGTATCAGTTAGACTTGTCCATCAATCTTATAGTGACAACGCAAAGGACATCAAAGTAGTGAATGAACTAGAATTTGTATACATATCAACTCTTATCATCTTATCTTATGTATCTCAAAAATGAGAACTTGGAAAGCATCTAAGACATGGGGTTTATGTGGGAAAAACGACTAGATTATCTACCTTTGAATTCCATGAAGGAGCAAAATATCGTTTTGCTGAAAGTATCATTATAGTATAGGATTATGCTTCTACATGAATGAATATCTAAAAATTTTGAGGAACAAATTATTTATCATGGATGTGATATTTTCCCAGAATATATAACCAAGTCAATTTATAAACACGGCCTAAAAAATAATCTTAATTTAAATCATAGACAACCAAGTTGATTAATTTTTTTAATTATACAACATAGTAAGATAAAATATGTTACATAGAGAACCTGCCATATCAGTAATAATGTCTGTTTTTAACGGACAAGAATTCCTGTTTGAAGCTATAAATTCTATTTTAGAACAAACGTTTAAAAATTATGAATTCATCATAGTTAACGATGCTTCAACTGATAAAACTTCCAATATACTTTCAGAGTTTGCTGTTAAAGACAAAAGAATAAAGATAATTAATAATGCCAAAAATATGGGATTGGCTCGCTCACTAAATATTGCGATATCAGAAGCAAAAGGTAACTTTATTGCCAGGATGGATGCTGATGATTATTCATATCCCGACAGGTTATTAATACAATATCAACATATGAGTAAACACTCTGATACTATCGTTTGTGGAACATCAATGAGAACATATGAAGAACTTAGAAATAAAGTTCCTCCTTTGAGCCATGAAGAAATAGTTTCAAGTATTGTATTCGATTGCCCATTTTATCATCCTACTGTGATGATTCGAAAAGATATTTTACTAAAATCAGGTATAATCTATCCTGAAGATTATGAAAAAGCACAAGATTATGGGCTATGGACTGAATTATTTTTAATTTCAATCAATAATAATTATAAATTTATTAACTTACCTGATACATTATTGAAATATAGAACACATCCAAATAAAAATAGAAATGAATACTTTAGTGAACAACAATCTTATGCTGCAAAATCCCAGCTTAAATTAATACATGCATTAGGCATTGATATTGACATTGAAAGTATTATAAAAATAAATTCTTCAGAAAAACTATCATCAAATGAAGTTGTTTATTTAGATAGCATATTAAAAACCATAATAAATAAAATCAAAGTTTCTTTACCTGTCAAGTGTAAGAAGCATATTCAAAAAATTTATATAGCAAAAAAATTCAAATTATACTCCCGAACTAATACTAGTGACTTATTAGGTCTTTTTCTAAAAATGTATTCTAGATTTCTATATTTATCAAATAGGGAAAAAATAAAGTCAGTACTGTAATATTGTAAAGTACGATGGAGAACTACTATGAAATCTATATTATCTATTATTGTTACTGCACACAACTTTGAGCCATTTATTTCTAAATGTTTAAATAGCATTCAGAAATGTATTAAGACATATTCAAACAATATAGAAATCATATTGATAGATGATAAATCAACTGATAACACATCTAATATCATGATGGATTTTTCAAATTCAGTAAAATCTTCTAAGTATTTTAGAACTGAATTTGGAAATATAGGAAAGGTAAGAAACTACGCCATACAAAACTGCAATGGTCAATATATAACATTTATTGATGGAGATGATGCTTTGCCTACATTTGACATAAACCAAGTGATAGGATTCTTAATGTCAAATGAAGTTGACATTCTAATATCCAGGATTAATGATGTAAAAAAAGACTCTGACTACATAGAGAAATCAATTTTTGCATCATCAACAAAGTTGACACAGCACAAAGCTATACAAGAATTTTTAATTCATAAAAAGTTCCAGGCGCATTTATGTAGTAAATTTTTTAATAAAAAATTATTTAATAACCTAAAAATCCCTGAAATTTCATGTTATGAAGATGCGCTTATATTTCCTGATTTATTGCAAAAAAGCAGTAATATCTATATAACAAATTCTGTATTTTATAATTATATAAAGCGTAACAATAGCTTATCAAATAATATTACTAATCAGAAAGCTGATATTATGGCTGATGTAATTTCATATATGAATAATAAATTTGGTGATAAATATCAAAACATTGTTGCAACCCATGCTATTGAGCATCTTTTAAAGAACGGAGACATATTATCCTCTGAGAGGAAATTAGCTCTTAAAGCTCTAATCAAAAATATAAGTAAATTCTCCTTTTTTATCGATCCAAGCGTGAGATTTAGTTTTAAGAAGAAACTACTGAAATTGTAAAAAGAAGGCTATGCACAGCATAGCCTTAGCCATAATTTTTTTATTCTGTTCTATACTAACCTATCAACTTAGTATATGAATTAATATTTTATAATTACTGTATTAGCACCAGCGTTTCCTGTATTGCCTGAAATTGTATGGTTATGCAATCTATCAATATAGTCACCAGTGAGCATACACATACTGTTAGTATTGGCATTGGTGCCCACTCTATTTCTGGAACAACAACTAATATAGGTTCAGAAACTGCAATAAACATAACAAATTCATATATCAAGTTGATAGGTTGGTATCAAAGTATATGATATTAATAATTACTGCCCTATTTATGGGCAGAATTATTATGGGAAAAGTAATCGACCAATGCTTTCTCTGATACACCAGCGATCTTTATATTCGTAGGTAGGTTTTCCAAATGAAAAACGCATTGCCTTATTTTCTTCGTTACATTTTTTCCACGCATTTTGCGTATTCAGCCACATTATTATAGTCCCTACAGATAATTTGGCTAACTCTGTATTTAACCCAATATTTATGTAATCGAAAGTTGACCATTTTGGATTATCTGATTTCATTATTAGCTGAAATGCTGCTGGTTTCCCTTGATAAAAAAGGATACTACCAAACACCATACTGCGAAACTTTTGGATGAATTTTATGTTTTCTTCTCTTTGACCTGGATATACACCTCTGCGCATCTTGAAGAGTTCAAAATAAATATCTACTAATTCAGAGGCACTATATTCACATTGGTCTATTATCTCTCCCCCTTGCTCAAGGAATCGTCTAACTTCTCTTTTTCTTGAATTCTTCGTACTGGATGACATCATCTCTGGATTCTTTGCCAAACAAATTTGTCGCCGGGCATTCAATTTGTAAGTAACATTCATAATAGAGCTTGCGTTTATCTCTGATACAATTTTACCTTTAAAAGGAAGTAAGCTTTTTTTCTCAGTAGATAGAGGCAAAATTAATTCGTCTTTTGGCACAGGCAAATTGAGATGTTTAGTAATTTCGGAAGTGAAATAATCATTAGCCAGATATCTATTGTGCCATACACATAAGGCCCCCGTGAGCTCATCATTTCCATTAGTTCTCACAAAGAATCGTTCTCTACATTCTGCGTGTGAGTGCAAATAATCAAGTACATCAGGATGTGTTGAAAAATTGCCGCCAAACTTTTTATAACAATAACGGTATTCAGACTCTCCAGCTTCTGACCACCCTGAAAAATAAGTCTTTATGTTTAGAATATTCAATGATGCTACCTCTATATAAATCTAAAATGGATTATAATTATGGTAATCTCCATCTTTCATGATGATAAATGCCACACATGTCAAATGTTTCCAGCGACATATTAGACTGTTTATGGTTATAAAGCCACTGCTATTCGGCGGCAAACATACTATGTATTAGCAGAAATTTAGGTAATGTGTGTCAATAAAGGACCAAACAACCCTGTAATTACTTTAGTTGCTCTGACCATATTGTACCGAACTTTCTTTGACACGATTATCAATACGCTGCTGCTTTCCGGAAAATTCAGACAAATCAACGTCGATAACAAACTAGCTATCAACATATTGATATTCTGTGTTTTTTGCATAAATTAGATAGCCAACACCCTGAGTATGTTTAATTTACATACTATTTTAGACTATATCTTCTACTGTTAATAAAATAGTCTCACTAGCCACTATCGCAATGTCTTCTTTATTATTTTCAGTACATAACGCAGGAATAATCAAACCATCCGCAGTGTTTTCCATCTTTCGGCAACTCAATATCTATTAGAGAAAAACATAATAACCTACAAGGTATTACAGATTTGGCAGTGTTGATAGGTAGATCTTTGTTAGGATACGGAACCGGGAGTATCTTTCCGATTATTGGTGACTCCTTCCATCACTTTCTAAGTTCGTATCCAACAGCGACAATTCTTTTATTAGGTCAGTTGATTTCATATATCCTCTTAACCTAACATCAACATACGCACGCATACATAAAAAGTAAATTTATTTATCTTAAGTGAACTGCGGGTAAGAGAATTGGCTAATGCGTAATTTTGCAGAATATAACGTTATGGTAGGTCTGCAAGAGCGACTACTTGAGATGCATTGAGCAAAGTAACGCTGATTTTCTGTATATTTATCACTCAGTCGTTGCTCGTAATTCCATCATGGTTAATATGTTTCTTTCTCAATCATTATTTTAGTTATTTATTGACACCCAGATTCACCCGATTTTTACTATATTAAGTCACATTGAATGCTTTTAAAAGCTGCCTTGACAAAGATTGCCGTCAATTAATGGGCTACAAAAAATATTGGTAAACCAGTTTTCAAAATACTCAATAGGACTAAATACGGTAAAATTAGCCATGCATATATTTAAGGATTATTTTGTTTACTTTATCCTGCTACTATGATTTATTATCACGTGGCATATTATGTATATTTTCCTACACTGAGGGTTATAGTGATATTTCTGTGTTATATGGTTTTTTTATATTGCAAGCAAAGTATTCAGGTTTACAATTTTCGTTTAGGCTTTTCTTTAACTAAGATTTCTTTTATTCACATGATGAAAAATACATAGTATAGTAATAATAGAGAATTCGGTTGGATGAAGAAATTGAGCCTTCGTTTTTTCTACTTTTCGAAAGCTAAACTACGTTTTACTATTACACGATACTCTATTGATAGATAAACATGAAACTTACAAAGAACCACTTAATCAAGCTATTACCAGTTGTTGCACTCTTCATTTTTTGCCTTTTAGCTCATATAGCTTTAGGCTATCGTTTAAAAATAGCGTATGTGTTTGCTATATTCTCTATTTTTCTATTACTAAACAAGGCCACGGTGGTTTACAACCCCCTGCTTATCGTTCTTGGTATAGTAGCTCTCGTTTATGCCCCTATCGGGCTTACATATGGCTCACCAAACTTCAACTCAATTCTTTCGTTATTCTATACAAACGAACAAGAGGCTAGTGAATTCATCTCTTCTATTCCAACTGAACACTATCTTTTTAGTACGTTTATTTTGATCTTTTGTTTGTTATCTCTGAAAGTAAGCATTAATTTACATAGAAATGTTAATGTTCTTCTATTTTCTTTTGCATTAATTACTACAATACATCACCCTTTAAAAGCTTTTATACAGGGTAAGGAGTTCAATATTCTTGACTCTGGACTTCCTGAAATTAGAGCTGTCAAAGATGTCACTATCAACTTTATAAGGGTAAAAAATGAATATAAAAAAATGCAACAAATACTAAGTGAAAAAGATACGTGGGGAACAGTATCGGCAAAATCAAAATATAGCACCTACATTGTTGTGATTGGAGAAAGTGTACGTAGAGATTTTATGAATGCGTATGGATTCCCGATACATAATACACCTTTTATGAGCACTACTAATGGGACGCTTTTTACAAATTATATCTCAGCAGGTCCATCAACCCAAATATCACTGGAAAATTCATTAGCGATGGTCAAAGATGGTAAAAATATTTTAAGCAATAATATTGTTACATTAGCAAAAAAAGCTGGCTTTTATACTTACTGGATATCAAATCAAGGTTCTATGGGGATATTTGATACCCCGGTTGCCAGTATGGGTGCAAGGGCTGATTCTCCATTATTTATTAAAAAAGGTGAATCCAGTTCTGGTCTTAATAGGAATATGCCAGATACAAATATAATACCGATTGTGAAAAAAGCCCTAGAGGATAAAAAAGAAAAGAAGCTAATTGTTATTCATTTAATGGGTTCTCACTCCCCTGCTTGTATCAGAGCGAATTATGAATATAAAGTTTTTTTTAAATCAGAGCAGGTTTCTTGCTATATACAGAGTATTGAAAACACTGATGACTTGCTATCAATAATTACTGATGAAGTGCATAAAAATGAGAAGAACTGGTCTTTGATGTATTTTGCTGATCATGGAGTATCTTTCTTTGAGAAAGATACTAAGAAGATGAGACTTGCTCATAATGATAAATATAAACAGAATTATCAGGTTCCTATGTTTATTACATCTTATGATGATACGTCACGTAAGATTATTAACGCTCAACGTAATTCAATGAATTTCTTAACTCTATTTTCAGAGTGGACAGGTATTAAAGAGTCTACAATACCTGAGAATTGTAAAATGTTGTCTAATGAAATATGTGAAAACCAAGATGATGTTCTGAACTTTAGTAATAAAGTCATGAAATACATCTCATTACCAGAAGATAAAATTCCAAGATGAGTTTTTATATTATGAAAAATATAAATAAGGTCTGTGTTGGCATTGATTTCTAGATGAAATTAACTCATGACAAAGATAAGAGTAGGTGAGCAATGAATATTATGATAACAAATTTCCATACAGGTAATGGCGGTGGTCATACAACATATATCATGAATATAGTTAAATATTTTGATTATAGTAAAGGAAAACTGTTGATTGCTTGTCCACCTGAAAGCAGATTGTACAAAGAACTTACCAGTTCCGGGTTTAATAATGTTGTTCCTCTTTATTTTTTCTGCAAGCTTAATAAACTCAAACAACTCGTAACAACCTGTAAGGTTTTGTCACAAATTGTCATAAGACAAAAAATAGACATAATTCATACTAATGGAACTTCTGACAATAAAACCGCTATTCTCGCAAGAATACTTTTCGGAATGAGATGTAAAATAATCTATACAAAACATAATCATTATCCTGTATCTTGGTTATCCAAAATCAGGTTGAAAAAATTCAATGAAAGAATTATTTTCGTGAGTGACTCCACTAGAAATCAATGTTCCTCTTTTATCTCTGATAAACAAGTTGTTACTATAAAAAATGGTATTGATACCGATAAATGGAAAACTGAACATTCAGTTATAGAAAAAGGAAAAATAACACTTATTTCCTCTGCTGGAACCGCTGAACACAAAGGGTGGTATTTTTTGATAAGATGCTTAGCAAAGAATAAAGAGCTATCTGATAAATTTCGTATAAAAATTATTGGACGTACTCCTCACCAAGGAGACATAGATAAATTAGTGAGTGTTCCTTTCTCCCACGTCGATATTAAATTTACTGGTTATATTAATGATGATAAAAAAATTATTAATTATATGGAAAATGCTTCTATAGGGTTTGTTTTATCTACTGATTGTGAAACTATCAGTTTTGCTTGCAGAGAAATGATGGCTTGCAGTTTGCCTGTTATTGTCAGTGATTTCGGAGGGTTACCAGAAAATGTTGATCATTGTGTTAATGGTTGGATCACAAAAGCAGGGGATGAAACATCAATATATAATGTTTTAAATTTGATTGCTAATTTAGCATCTCAAGAGTTAAAAGAATTATCTGAAAAAGCCAGAGAAAAAGCAGTTAATGAGTTTGATGTGAGAAAAATGGTTTCAGAAACGATAAGTACTTATAGTTCTGTTTGTAACGCTTAAATTTAAAAATTTACGGCCTGAGGAGCAGGCCGTTGTTATTTTACTTTGGTTGTTCAGGCCAGATAATTTTTGATGCTAATGAAGTATCAATGCGATTAAGTGATACTCGATACCTTTTCCATTCTAGTAATAAGGTTTTTTCCTCGTTAGTTGCTATTCCTAAATCAATAGCATCCTGCAAAGGCTGAATTACCTCATTTGCAGCAATCATTTTTTCTGACTTTTGGTTCTTTGCCTGCTGTCGTTGCTCTTCCAGTGTATAAATGCGTTTAATGATTTTCTTACCGTCAAAAAACCACCCATCTGTGATAATTATCTCCGTTGGTACATATTCTGATGCAAGTTCAGCAACGGATAAATAGATAGGGAATAAACTAGATATATCCTTTGATATTGAAGTGATAACGCCATCTTTATTGAATGTGAATTTGATAGTTTCTTCTAAAAATTTTTCTTGAATCTGATACCAGTCATTGCCTTCATCATCTCTTAAGTATTGAACACAAGATATGCCACCTTTTGGAATATAAGGTGTAAAAATACCAGTTTTCATAATGTCACCCTAGATTGAGGAGATTGTTACCCAAATACCATTTATGTATGCTTGTACAGGGCGATAATGTACACTGGCAAGGTGCTGTCTTCCTGAACTCCACATTACTGTACCCAAGCCAACAAGGACATGCCCAGAAGGAGCAGACCAGTCTTTTGTCTCGTTTGTCCATCCTCCCTCTGTTACCCAACTTCCAAGTCGTAAATTAATCACCCCAACAGCGTTCTTCAAGGCGTAACGATTATCACATTCACCTGTGGTATATGCACCTATCTCGCCCGGTGACGGCTTTTTTCTTGTTGTATAAATATCAGTCCAATCTTCCTCAAACCCATAACTATCACGAGCAGAACGATAAGCAATCCCTCCATTTCTGTAATGCACTTTTAACTGAAATGCCGGACAACTTCCAATTCCGTTACAAAAGTGAGCAACAAGCTGACTGTCCCCAGGACGCCGCAAATCATATAATCCCGTATCTACGTTCCAAGGGACTTGATTATTAACAGAGTATGTTCCTGTTAATCTAAGCCTAAACGCCCCCACATCCCCCGCACTCAAACTAATATCCCCACTCAGCGCCTTACCATTAATTTTCCGACTACTCGGCACCGCACTTTTCGCCAATTCCACGGTTTCCACTAAACCAATGTTTTATGGAATTTATAAACTAGCAGTAACCCTATGTCGAAGCAGTGTGCTGGGGCATTAAATGGGGATGGAAAAGGTAAAAACTGGCTATATTTGTGTATTAATAAATGACCAAAATGGCGATTATGGGAAATAGAATTGTGATTGATGAAATTATGAGCAAAGATTGGGTGTAAAACAACCCATCAATGATCAGAACAGATCACATATATTGGCAAAATACGCGTCTTCCCCAATCATGGTGGAAACGGATTGGTTATGAATTGTACCAAGTTACCGTCTTTTTCTACTTTGCGTATTCTAACTCTGGAGATTTGTTTAGCTAAATAAATTGGAGAGTTACCTGTAGTCTTGTATAAGATTTGGTAACCATATCAAAATAGGCAACTCTCAATTTAGGATAAAGCTACAACTAACACATCCAAATTTATTTAACAGAAAACTCTATATTCACACTTCGATTTCTTACCCAGTAAGCTTGGCTGTTATAACAAATCTGGCCTCCGCAGATAGCATTTTCAACTATATCAGGACATCCTTTAATTAATGTATACCATTCTGGGCCAGAGCCATCTGAATTTGCATGACCACGGCCATGCCGAAATGTTAGTGTACAATTTTCTGTGTCTGTATTGGCGACATTAATATAACTAACATTCCAATTTACAGTTTTAGTTGCATTTGTACATCCATCTGCCCAGTTATTATTATCCTTCAAGTTTCCAAGATAAGTTTGACCTGCTTCTAAACGTATTTTTTCGTCCCCACTATCATACATGCAATTAGATGATTGTGTAACAAGGGTAATACTCTTTGTCGCTGATGAGTTTTTAATTTGTAGTGCATATGTGGCTGATAAATTGGAAATTTTACCTTCTGAAACTTCCAATGTCGCCTCCTTATCGGTAATGTTTTCTTTTGTCTCAGTAGCTAAAGCTAATTGTGTTGACGAAGCTAAAATCACAATAGTTGTACCAATTAAAGTTTTTAAAGTGATCATATTAATAAACTCCTTTGATGAAATTATTCGGAACTTCATTAGGTGATTTTTGTGAGTCAATTTTCACCCGTCAGATGGCTTTATAGGATATTAAGAGCTCATCCCATTAGTGTTATTTATTTGCACTTAAGCAAGTGTTGTTGAACGTCATTGATATCGTAACGATAATTATAAGTATAATTCATATTTTTATATGTTGAGTTATTTTTGTAGAAAATTAATTTGCTAATATATGTTGGGATGTAACCT
Organism: Photorhabdus sp. P32; assembly: GCF_038085095.1. Lineage (NCBI taxonomy): Bacteria > Pseudomonadati > Pseudomonadota > Gammaproteobacteria > Enterobacterales > Morganellaceae > Photorhabdus > Photorhabdus sp. P32. The sequence continues at coordinate 13,918 of NZ_JAZGJN010000187.1, forward strand.
GGTGAAATATTGGTGAATATATATTTTACGGATGTGATTTATTATGTAAATAATAACGAGTGGTTTTTTTAACTTTAAAATAATTCCATTGATTATAAAAAATATCATCTATATTTTTGTTGTTTTAATATAATTAGAGGTGATGTTTATCATATTAAACTTGAGCAAAACTGAAAGATTTTAATTGATTTTATTTTATATTTATCAGTGAAAATGAAAAAGGCCAGCAAATGCTGGCCACAGATTATTGACAAAGTGCTGGTTTTTTATCCGGCACTTTGCTTTAATTAAATTCCGTTTACCCGACGGAGCTTGCCGCCATGTTAAGAATCGCCCCTCCCCAGACGTTTCCCCCCGAAACGCACCGACTACATCCCCGCCAGCAGCAGCGGAAAAAAGGACGCACCGACCGTGGCCCCGAGGAATTGGGATTAAACCGGGCCCAGGAGCATATAAAA
>NZ_JAZGJN010000188.1:0-14385 GCF_038085095.1 Photorhabdus sp. P32
ATTACGGCATGGAGTGAGTTTGGACATTATTGTCACCAGTACCGGACTGAGCCGGGATAAAATTGAAATGTTAAAGCATTAAATTAATCTCCTTTTTCGCTGTAAAATGCCGATATTCAAGATCGGCATTTTTGTTCTTATTCAAGGTGATGGCTACACAGGGAACTTTTACTTTTTCCAGGGGAAGCTGAAACCGGTCAGACTGAAGCAACTTTAATAGGGGACGAAATGGCATCCTAAGCGCATGGGGAACGCGATTAGGTGAGTTATTTGTGGAAACAAACGACTCGTTCTGTTTTGTCAAAATCTTATGTTCATGCTCCTTATGGACCTTTTATTGCTGATTTTGGCATCCGAACAGAGTTCATGGACCCCTTTGTTGTAAGGTATCAAAGTTTAAAAATTCTAGTACCGGGGAATTTGCCACATAATGCAATGATTAAGAGCTATTGATATTTTGAAGGTGTTATTGTGACTTTAAAATGTCACTTCTGGAATGAAAGAGTGGGGGGATTAGCTTTATCTTCTGAGGAGATCCTTTGCTGTTTTAATGGAGTCTGTAATTAATCTTTATGGAATTTTATTTGCTGTGGTTATTTCAATGCCTATTGCACATTTCCCTGAATGTGCTTTCATTTTATATTTAATAATAATCGTATCATCGTTTGAGCTGTCTTGTATTTAAGTTTTAATCGAAAAAGCAAGGGGCAATCATGATTTTTTCAACTAAAGTTAATAAATCACTCTTTTATTAAGAGAGTTAATAGGGTAAATTAAGTTGGCTATTTAATTAATTTATTAATTAAATCTCCCGTTTAATTTATTAATATTTATATATTTTATCAAGGAGTACTTATGATGTTAACAACAGCAACGGTCTATTTATATTCCAGAAGAACAAATTATTTTTCTGTGTTTGAATTGCGAAACAGTTACTTAAACAATTCTGTTAGTGGGTTCCTATGAGCATTATTCAAGTAAGAAATTTGAGTAAATCCTACAGTATCTATACTAAAAGCCCGGGGCTGTTGGGGAGTTTAAAATCATTTGTCAAGAGAGACTACGCAGTAGTACAGGCGGTGAAGGCGATTAGTTTCTCTGCCGAAGAAGGAGAGATTATTGGTTTTCTTGGTGCGAATGGGGCAGGGAAAACAACCACTATGAAAATGCTGGTTGGCATTATTCAACCCTCTTTGGGGGATATTAATGTCCTAGGGCATACCCCTTATGAACGTAGGAACGAATATTTAAAGTCAATATCATTTGTGGCGGGGCAGAAACAGCAACTTGCTTGGGATCTTACGCCTAATGATTCCTTTATACTTAACAAAGTTATTTATGATCTCGGTGATGATGAATTTTCCAGATGTCGTGATGAATTGGTTGAATTGCTTTCTATTGGTTCAGTAATTAACCGGCCAGTTCGTAACTTGTCTCTTGGTGAGCGCATGAAATGTGAATTGGCTTTGTCATTGTTACATAAGCCAAAGGTTCTGTTTTTAGATGAACCGACTATTGGGCTAGATGTAAATATGCAGCGCGTCGTCCGTGAATTTATCCTGCACTATAATCAGACTTACAAAGCAACAATCCTGTTAACTTCTCACTATATGGCGGATGTAGAAGCACTTGCGCGACGTGTCATTATTATCAATTCAGGGGAGATTGTTTATGATGGACAACTTTCGCATTTAATTGCAAAACGTTCGCCCAAAAAGATTATAAAGGCGAGTCTTTCAGGTCCAATCAATCCAGAGCTGAGTTCATTACCTGGCTTGCTATTCTATGATAGTCACGATATTGAGCTGATGGTAGAACGTGACGCATTATCTTCTGCAATGACAAGGTTGATGTCGGAACGAGTCGTTCTTGATATCTCGATCCATGATGAACCGATAGATCGTGTGTTGGAGAGATATCTGACTTCAAATGGTGAGTCTAATGTTCAAGTGCTTTAAGCGGACCCTACAGTTATGGAAGGTGCTTATCGGCCAATCTTTCTCACAGGCGATTGTATATAGAGCACAGTCGATGGTTTGGATGATTGGTGGTGTGATGCCCATCGCTGTGATGTTAGTTTGGCTCAGTCTGGCAAAAGAGGGGGCTATTGGAGGCTATACATCCAGCGATTTTGCGGTTTATTTCCTTGCCATTTATCTGGTACGTCAGTTGACGACTATTTGGGTAATGCAGTGCTTGGATAGTGATATCCGCCGAGGGGAGCTTTCTATGCTATTATTGCGCCCTGTGCCTCCCCTCTATTGCTATATTGCGGAGCACGTGGGACAGATGATTGTCCGAGGGCCGATTGTATTAGTGGTTTTTATTTCTGGTATCGTTTTAAGTGGTAACTTGCAACGCTTGGATATCTGGAATTTTTTGGCTTTTTTGCCCTCACTCATGCTTGCTTGGATTATCATTTTCCATCTTTATTATTGTCTAGGCTTGTTGGCTTTTTGGATTAATAACGCAATGGCGTTTGACCCATTGCTTTGGGCGCTTTATACGATACTTGGGGGATCGCTTATTCCTCTTGATTTATATCCGCCTAGTATTGCAGGATTATTAAAAGTTTTGCCTTTTGCATCGGCATTAGACTTCCCAGTGCAAATAATATTAGGAAAATTAGATCATAATGAGTTGCTAATAGGCTTATTAATACAATTATTTTGGGTTATAGCGCTCATGTTAATTCGTGTTTTTCTGTGGTCGATAGGATTAAAGAGATATACAGGTTCAGGAGTATAATTAAATGCGATATGGTTTGCTATTGTTGGTATTGATAAGGAATTCTTTCATCTTAGAACTTGAATTTCGGCTGAATGCTTTGGTTAATTTGATTAATTCCTCCCTTGCTTGTCTGTTGGCTTTACTTGTTCTGACGGGATTCTTTGGCCAAGTATCTCAAGTGGGAGGATGGAGTTTCAATCAAATGGTTACTTTGCTTGGTGTAACTTTGATCATCGAGTCGCTAATCGATAGCTGGTTATTTCCAAGTGTCCATTCCCTATCGGAATACATTAGGCGAGGCGATTTAGATTTTATGCTCATTCGTCCTATCGACCATCAGTTTTTTATTACATTTCATCGTATTAATGTATGGGATAGTGCAAATTTTGTCGTTGGCTATATAGTTGTTTTGGTGTCTATGTATCAACAAGATGCCTTGATATTTTCAAACTTTATGCAGTTTAACCTGGCGCTATTATTGGGCACGTGTATTTTCTATTCTCTGTTTATGTGTTCAAATCTCATTGCCTTTTGGTTCACTAAAGTTTCTGAGGTATGGATTATTTGCTATTCTCTTATGGATATAGGGCGATTCCCTGTTAGTGCTTATCCTGGAGCTATGCGATTTGTTCTGAGTTTCATATTACCAATTGCTTTTGTAAGTAATGTGCCTGTGCAAGCTGCTTTGGGCGTTCTTGATTTCGGTACGTTGGCTATGGCTTTTATATACGCATTAGGGGCGTTATTCTTCACCCGATACCTCTGGCTTAAAGCTCTATCAAGATATAGTAGTGCAAGTAGCTGATGAAATGTATTTAAAGAAAGTGGAGAATGAAAATTTTCGTTGAAAGTTGACAGGCGGGGAGTCTGTTATAATGCAAGAAAGATCCGGCATTAGAGGAATAAAGCTGGCAGAATCAGAATTTACTGTATACGAAATGTTGAACGATATATCAATGGATGCGGTTTCTGATCTTTTGGATGGTCATCTTGCGGCTTGTCGGATTCGTAATTTTCTTCCATCAGAACAAAGAAAGAAAATAATTGAGAATTTTTGGCGTTCTCCAGCTCACGTTCCCCGTTATGGTGGAGGTATTGACGGTGTTGAGGGGTATTTCATTGGGGCATCTCATATTGAAAAAGATACCCGTCAATATATAGAAGAAGCAAAAAATTTCCGTCCGGTAATTAATGAGATATTTCAGGATACAATCAATCCGATGGATCATTTCATTGATCGAGTAACTCATTTTAGTGGTAATAACTTACAGATAGTGCGTTCTGCCATGTATCATGGTGTTGCTGCGGGAAATGCAAAAATTATGTATTGGAATAATTTCGGTGAATTCCTTTTATTACCTCATGATGATCTTGCACCGTTGAATACTCCACGCTAAATAAGGTTGTTATTATTGTATGAATGAAAATTAAAAACTAATTTAAATGAACGGCTATTCATAGAATAGTTATTGTAAATATAATGTTTCCTCGTTTTTTATTTTCTGGTATTTGAGTTTTTAGGTTCTTATATTAATGCATTCGGTAAAGATTTTCCTGAGAAAATCTGGGAAGATGTTTTTTTTAACTTGGTTGCGGGTTTTCTAGAGATATTATAGCGTTGACTAACTGATAAGATAGAGAAACAGATTGTGGCAAAGAAAGAAAAACGGCCTCATCATGATGCCTTATTCAAACATTTTTTAACGCAGCCCGAAACGGCCAGGGAGTTTTTATCCCTTTATCTGCCCGAAGAGATCCAGTCGTTGTGTGATTTAGCCACATTGAAACTGGAGCCTGGCAGTTTTGTGGACCGGCATTTACGTCAACTGCACAGTGATGTGCTGTACTCGGTTGAAACGGTTCAGGGACGAGGTTATATCTATTGTCTGATTGAACATCAGTCCACCCCTGACCCGTTGATGGCCTGGCGGTTGATGTATTACGCCATGTCAGCGATGGCGGCTCACCTGAAAAAAGGCCATACTGAACTCCCCTTGGTGGCGCCTCTGCTGTTTTATCATGGTGAGGTTCGTCCTTATCCTTACTCAAACCGGTGGCTGGATTGCTTTACGCTCCCTGAACAGGCTGCTCGCTTATACCGTCAGGCGTTTCCGTTGGTGGACGTCAGTGTGCTCAGCGATGAAGAAATCCTGACACATAAAGGCGTTGCCCTGATGGAACTGGTGCAAAAACACATCCGCTGCCGGGATATGCTGGAATGGGTCCCCCACTTGGTGGAACTCTTGAATGCGGGGTATAATACAGCCGAGCAGCTCAATGTGGTGTTAAGCTATATTTTACTGAATGGACATACGCAGGATCTCTCCCAATTTGTCCATCAACTGATTGAACAATCTCCGGAGCATGAAACAATGTTGATGACTATTGCAGAACAGCTTGAACAAAAAGGGCGCGAGCAAGGTATCAAGCAAGGTATTGAACGAGGTATTGAGCAAGGCAGAGAGGAAGGCAGAGAGGAAGGTAGAGCTGAAAATAAACTGGAAACGGCTCGTGCATTATTACGACATGGTGTCAGTCTGGACATTATTGTCAGCAGTACCGGGCTGAGTCGGGATAAAATCGAAGCGTTAAAGCATTAAATTAATCTTCTCGTTCACAGCAAAATGTCGATATTTAAGATCGGCATTTTTGTTCTTATTCGAGGTGATAGTTATACAGGGGATTTCTACGTTTGCCCGGCGAAGCTGAAACCTATCAGACGGAAGCAACTTTACAGGGTCCCTAAGAGCATGAGGAACGCGATTAAGTTAGTTGTTTGCGACTTGTTCTGTTTCATCAAAATCTCAATGTTCATGCGCCTGATGTGACCTTTTATTACCGATTTTGGTGTCCGAACAGAGTTCATGACCCCCCTTTAGTTGTAAGATATCAAAGTTTAGAAATTCTAGTACCGGGGAATTTGTCACATAATGTAATGATTAAAAGCTATTTATGAAGAAATATAAAAATAAAGCATCATCGCGGTAAATATTTTTCTTATTATGAAGGTTGTTTTCTTATTATATTATGATGAAATTTAGTGTATACACATTAAATGGCTTACTTATTTGGATGTTTGGATAATGACAGAACAGCAAATAGAAGAATTAATGCTAAAGAGTGGGTTCACTTCTCGTGAGATGAATTTGATAAAATCAGTTGCAGAAAGAGATGGTACATCAATAATGGATGAAATTAATTTGTTGAAAAATAGATTTTATAGATTGTTTTTTGTCGTCTTATTTATCATTTTTATAGCGTTGTTTGTTCTTTTTACAGGTAATATAATTAATTTCTATGGGGTTTTATTTGCTGTAGTTGTTTCAACGCCTATTGCATTTTTCTTGGTATCAGCTAAATTATCATATAAGTCGTTTGTATTTATGAAAAGATATAAACGACTTATACCTTAATATTTTATTCGTTATATGAATCATATGTTGATTTAATAGTGATTCCATCTACTCCAATTTCAAAACCAAGAGCATAGCCACTCATATTTTTATAACCTCTTATATAATCTTGATTTATGTGGCGAAATAACCGCTATGCTTCTGGTTTTAGGGTGTTTCTTAATAATCCATAGCCAGATAAGGCTATATCAACGCCACCATAAACTAGATTGCCTGTTTTTTTACTGAATCCTAATGATTCAAATCCGCTTTCGTATCCTTGTCGTCGCGATGCATCTTGAAATCCATAGGGTATAGGTTTTTTTATCGTAACAGGATGATGATTTGTATTTTGTTTTCGAGTCATTGAATGGGTAAGCTCATAAACGTAAATTTGGTCTTTATGGCCTGTTTGGTAAATATTTTCTATTGATTATATCGATGAGCATCCGTCAGATATTAGACCTTGCTTCTTTCCTTTTAGTATTAATTATATGATATTAGAAATCTTTATATCCGTAGGAAATTAATAATTATCCACTAACTATAACTTTTCTTAATATCAAATTCATTAAATTATTTAATTTAATGTGTATTTCAATATACAACCTTATGACCATAACTTTCCAAAATGTTTTTCACTCTCTCCATTGCCTCTTTTGCCGGCGGTTTCACACCTTCTAACTGGTATTCCTCCCCCATAGTCGTCCATTTATGTTTACCGAGTTCGTGATAAGGCAGAAGCTCGATTTTTTCAATATTTTGCATATCTTTGGTAAATTCACCTAGCCTGTGAGCGGATTCATCGTCATCAGACCAACCTGGAACCACAACGTAACGAATCCAGGTTTTCTGGTTACGTTTAGCCAGATAGCGGGCGAATTCCAAAGTGCGATGATTGGAAACACCGACTAATTTTTGATGGATTTCATCGTTAAGTTGCTTCAAATCGAGCATAACGAGATCTGTTGCATCCATCAATTCATCAATAACCGGACCATAGCGGCGGACAAATCCATTAGTATCAAGACAAGTATGAATACCTTCGGCGCGACAGGCTCGGAACCAGTCACGTACAAATTCAGCTTGCAGAACGGCTTCGCCACCCGATGCAGTAACCCCTCCACCGGAAGCGTTCATAAAATGACGATAGGTTGTCGCTTCCTTTATCAACTCTTCAACCGTCACGTCTTTGCCGCCGTGGGTATCCCATGTGTCGCGGTTATGGCAATAGAGACAGCGCATCAGGCAACCTTGAAAGAAAACAATAAACCGGATACCGGGGCCATCAACAGTGCCACAGGATTCGAAAGAGTGGATACGACCAAGTACGGACATAACAGGTTTGCTCCAAAACTGGCAGGATAAACGAATATAGGCCCCAGAATTCAGGGCCTTTGCTAACAAATTATTACATAGATTGGGTGAAAGTACGGGTGATCACATCCTGTTGTTGCTCTTTAGTCAATGAGTTGAAACGCACGGCATAACCCGATACCCGGATGGTGAGCTGAGGGTATTTCTCCGGGTTTTCCATGGCATCAAGTAGCATGTCACGGTTCATCACGTTGACGTTTAGATGCTGACCACCTTCAGTTTCTGCTTCGTGGTGGAAGTAACCATCCAGCAAACCAGCCAAGTTAGTTTTACGTGTTTCATCATCTTTGCCTAATGCGTTTGGTACGATAGAGAAGGTATAAGAGATGCCATCTTTTGCATAGGCGAAGGGCAGTTTAGCCACAGAAGTCAAAGAGGCGACGGCACCTTTTTGATCGCGACCATGCATTGGATTGGCCCCGGGCCCGAATGGCGCGCCAGCACGACGTCCGTCAGGGGTGTTGCCGGTTTTCTTGCCATATACCACGTTAGAAGTGATGGTCAGAACGGATTGTGTCGGTACCGCGTTACGATAAGTATTTAGTTTCTGGATTTTTTTCATGAAACGTTCAACCAGATCACAGGCGATATCATCGACGCGTGAGTCGTTGTTACCAAATTGTGGGTATTCACCTTCAATCTTGAAGTCAACAGCCAAACCGTTTTCGTCACGGATTGGCGTCACTTTGGCGTACTTGATGGCAGACAACGAGTCAGCGGCGACAGACAAACCAGCAATGCCACAGGCCATAGTACGGTAAACATCACGGTCGTGCAGCGCCATCAGTGCAGCTTCATAGCTATATTTATCATGCATATAGTGAATGATGTTTAGTGCGGTAACATACTGTTTTGCCAGCCAGTCCATGAAGTGGTCCATGCGGGCCATCACCTTGTCGTAATCCAGCACTGCATCTTTCATGGGTTCTTCTTTCGGGCCAACCTGCATTTTTAGCTTTTCATCCACGCCACCGTTAATGGCGTACAGCATAGTTTTAGCCAGATTCGCGCGGGCGCCGAAGAATTGCATCTGTTTACCCACAATCATCGGGCTGACACAACAAGCAATAGCGTAGTCATCATTGTTGAAATCAGGGCGCATCAAATCATCGTTCTCATACTGCAAAGATGAAGTGTCGATGGAAACTTTCGCCGCGAATTTTTTGAAATTTATCGGCAGTTTTTCGGACCACAGGATGGTCATATTGGGTTCTGGTGATGGGCCCATCGTGTATAGGGTATTTAGGAAACGGAAGCTGTTTTTAGTCACCAGCGTGCGTCCGTCTAACCCCATACCTGCCAGCGATTCTGTTGCCCAGATTGGATCACCGGAGAATAGTTCGTCATATTCAGGTGTTCGCAAGAAACGAACCATACGAAGTTTCATCACCAGATGGTCAATCAACTCTTGTGCTTCAACTTCTGTCAGCTTACCTGCTTTCAGATCACGTTCGATGTAGATATCCAGGAAACTGGAAACGCGACCGAAAGACATCGCGGCGCCATTTTGAGACTTAACCGCCGCCAGATAAGCGAAATAAGTCCATTGTATCGCTTCCTTAGCGTCAGTGGCGGGGCCAGAAATATCATAGCCGTATTTAGCCGCCATCTCTTTAATCTGGCCCAGAGCGCGGTGCTGTTCAGCGATTTCTTCACGCAGTTGAGTCGTCATTGCCAGATCTTCACCGTTTTCCAGTTTTTCCTGCAATGAATTGAACTGAGCTAATTTATCATCACGCAAGAAATCGATGCCATATACCGCAACACGACGGTAATCACCAATAATGCGACCACGACCATAGGCATCAGGCAGACCGGTCAGAACACCGGATTTTCGACATTTCAGAATATCTGGCGTGTAAACATCGAAAACTCCCTGATTATGCGTTTTGCGGTATTCGGTGAAAATCCGTTTCAATTTAGGATCGAGTTCACGGCCATAAACTTTACATGAACCTTCCACCATTTTGATGCCGCCAAATGGGATCAGCGCGCGTTTCAGTGGAGCTTCCGTTTGCAGGCCAACGATAGTTTCCAGATCTTTTTCGATGTAACCTGCATCGTGAGAGGTGATAGTAGCAGCAACATCAGTATCAAAATCAACGGGTGCGTGAGTGCGGTTTTCGATTTTGATACCTTCCATGACTTTTTCCCATAAGGTATCAGTCGCTTTTGTCGAACCTGCCAGGAAAGATTCATCACCCTCATATGGCGTATAGTTTTTTTGGATGAAGTCACGAACGTTAACTTCATTCTGCCAATACCCTGGATTAAAATTTTGCCATGCTATAGAGAATTTTTTATTTAATTCAGCCATGATACTTCTACCTTTATAATAATCGAACTTTTGAGAAACTAAATAAGGGAACGAATTAATATTTTTGCTCACTACGCAGATAAATTGACCAGTAAGTTAAACCCACCAAAACAGCGCCGCCGATAATGTTACCAATAGTGACTGGAATTAAATTGTCAGTAATAAAGTGTGAAATGGTGAGTTGAGAAAATTGCTCAGGTGTCGCACCCACGTTAATCCAGAATTCAGTTGGTGCGAAGTGCTTAATAATAATGCCAAGCGGGATTAAAAACATATTCGCAATACTATGCTCAAAGCCGCTGGCAACAAACATACTTACTGGCAAAATCATGGCAAATACTTTATCCATTAAACTACGTCCGGCATAACTCATCCAAACAGCGAGACAAACCATTAAATTGGCGAGAATGCCTAAGCATAGAGCTTCAATAAAAGAGTGGTGCATTTTATGGTTTGCTGTTTGCAAGACATTCAAGCCCCATAATCCGTCGGCAACACGGTATTGACCAGCAAACCAGATAATGGCGACGAAAAATAGTGCGCCGATTAAATTACCAAAATAAACGTTAAGCCAGTTTTTAATCATTTGATGCCAGGTTATACGCCCGGTGGCTTTGGAAATGATCGTCAGCACAGTGGAAGTAAATAAATCTGCGCCACACACGACAACTAACATTAATCCAAGAGAGAAACAGATTCCGCCAACTAATTTAGCCAGTCCATAAGAGACAGATGCAGTTCCTGTCGTCGCGGTAATATAAAAGACAAATGCAATGGAGATAAAAACCCCGGCTGTTATTGCTGACAGATAGGTAATGGCAACAGGTTTAGTCGTTTTATAAACACCAATGTCATTGGCGATTTGTGTCATTACCGCAGGTGGTAATAGGTTAAAGGGGGTGTCAGCTTTCATACCAACATTCTCTTTATCATTAATAAGTTACGGTGCGTAACGATAGTAACAAAGGCTTAAAGAGGAAAATTTGATATAGATCATAATCCTTTAGGGGTAGACGCTGTTTTAGCGAATGAAAATGGTGAAAATTACAATTAATTTATTGATTTTAATGAAATAAAAATTTTTTAAAAATTATAATATTTTTTTATTTAATCCATTGGTAGGAAGTTTGATAAGTAAAATTACAGGCTAAATTGTTGTTTATTTGTTGTCGAAAATAAATTTAATTTAACCTGAATTTTACTTTTAATTACGAATTGTCCTTTCTACAATTTTATTTTGCGTTCCAGAAATCGCGTTTTGCTTTTTGCAACTTCTCATAAGCGGCTAATAAAGCCTGATGCGCGGGCAGTGATTTTAAATCTGAATCGACTGACCACAGGCCATAAAAACAGTGTTCACCAGAAATAGCGGCTGATGCTGCTTCAACAGCATCTTGCCCGTACATTTTTACGAATGCTTGATAATATTGTGCGGGCTCTTTATCCTCTTCCAGAGCAAGTAAAAGCAGTGTTTGCAAACAGCGATAATAATTAGCGCGTTCGGTAGTAAAGACTGAGGCATTAAAATCTTGGGTCCATTCTACCCAAATTAAAGCCTGTTCCAAATCACCGCCAGCCAATGCCAGCATGGATTTCAATTCACCAATCCGTAAATTACTCCAACCATTATCTTTACCTACAGCGATGCCAAGCAATTCACGGACACGGGTAAAATCATCTAAACCTTCTTCATCTAATTGCTCAATCAGTGCCAGATATTCTTCGGCTTGCCATTGGCTATCCGGTAACGCTAATAAAGTTTCCCGCAGATGGGTTCCCATCGTGTTATTAGCAAGATGTAAATCTTCCACAGGATAAATATCAGACATCCCCGGAACCAGAATACGACAGGCATAAACACCGAGGTGCTCATAGTCAGCAATATAAACTTCGGCATCCAATTGTTTGAAGATAGCCATCAAAGTGGCGAATTCTTCTTCGGTCGTGCCGCTGAAATTCCAGTTAGCGAACATATAATCAGCATCTTGTTTAAACAAATCCCAACTGATTAAACCGCTTGAATCAATAAAGTGAGTTTCCAGATTGGTATGTTCCGCCACTTCTTCATTATCGAAAGTCGGCGCATTAAACACATCCAGATCTTTCAAACTACGACCCTGTAATAATTCGGTCACAGTACGTTCCAACGCTACGCCAAATTCAGGATGCGCGCCAAAAGAGGCGAAACAAGTCCCATTATTAGGATTAAACAGCACCACACAAATAACTGGGAACTGCCCACCGAGGGAGGCGTCATAACAATAGAGTGGGAAACCTTCATCCTGTAATTTGCTGACTGCGGCAACAACACCAGGATAACGATTCATCACTTCCTGGGGAATTTCTGGCAGGCTGATGCCTTCGGCGATAATACGATTCTTCACATAACGTTCAAAAACTTCGGATAGTCCCTGAACTCTGGCTTCATTCATCGTGTTACCGGCTGACATACCATTGGAAACATAAAGATTGCCAATAATATTCATCGGAATATAGACGGTATGATGATCAGATTGACGAGTAAACGGCAGTGAGCAGATACCACGCTCTTCATTACCTGATTGCAAATCGACTAACTGACTGGCGCATAACTCATTTTCAGGATTATAAAATTGGTGTAACCGGTCATCCAGAATGCCTTCTGGTAGAGAATTATCGTCCGGTAAAGCAAACCATTTTTCATTGGGATAATGGACAAAATTACCATTAGCGATAGCTTCTCCTAAATAGAAGTCAGCAAAAAAATAGTTAGTTGACAGGCGTTCAAAATACTCCCCTAAAGCAGAAGCTAAAGCGGCTTTCTTGCTTGCGCCTTTGCCATTGGTAAAACAGAGAGGGCAATCGCGGTCACGGATATGAACTGACCAAACATTAGGAACCGGATTCAGCCATGAAGCTTCTTCGATATTAAAACCAAGATGTTGCAATTTTTGTTGAAAACGGTTGATTGAGTCTTCCAATGCGGCGTCTTTGCCGGGAATAAAGGTTTGCGTCATGGTATTCACTTATGAGTGCTGGTTATGGGGCGCTCATCATACGAGTTTTTTTTCAGTAGCTAAAGTCTGGTATGTATCACAGATTTATTGTTATCATCATCCATAATCTAACAGGATATTTTTTATTAAGGAAGAAGCATGAAAAAGATGAAACACACAGCTTTAGCCAGTTTATTGGCATTAATTAGTGGTTCTGCTTTTGCTTTACCAAATATTACACTTTTGGCGACGGGAGGGACGATTGCGGGTGGTGGGAAGTCTGCAACCCAGTCCAGCTATGTTGCTGGAAGGGTTGCTATTGATGAATTAGTCAATGCTGTTCCTGAGATCAAAAATATCGCCAACCTGAAAGGTGAGCAGGTGGTGAGTATTGGCTCGCAAGATATGAATGATCAGGTGTGGTTAACGTTAGCGAAAAGAATCAACGCTGGTTGTGATAAGACCGATGGTTTTGTTATCACCCACGGTACTGACACGATGGAAGAAACTGCTTATTTCCTCGATCTGACTACCCACTGCCAGAAACCGATTGTCATGGTTGGAGCGATGCGCCCATCTACGGCGCTTGGCGCCGATGGCCCGTTAAATCTGTATAACGCTGTGGTTGTTGCCGGTGATACAGCATCAGCCAAACGTGGTGTGTTGATGGCAATGAATGATGCGGTTATTAGTGGGCGCACTGTGGTGAAAATGAGCACCACCGAAGTTCAGGCATTCCAGCCAATTAATGCTGGTGCTGAGGGCTTTGTTCATAATGGCAAAGTCAATTATTACGCTGATGCGAAACCGAGAGCTAATAAAGCTATTTTTGATGTCAGTAAACTCGATAAACTGCCGAAAGTAGGTATTGTTTATAACTATGCCAATGCGTCCGATCTGCCGGCGAAAGCGTTTCTGAGCGCGGGTTACCAAGGTATTGTCAGTGCCGGTGTGGGCAACGGTAATATGTACAAGGCGATTTTCGATACCTTGGCTCTGGCGGCTAAAGATGGCGTTGTGGTCGTAAGAGCAAGCCGTGTTCCGGTAGGATATGTTACTCAGGATGCGGAAGTGGATGATAGCAAGCATGGCTTTGTCGCTTCTGAACGCTTGAATCCGCAAAAGGCCAGAGTGCTTTTACAGTTAGCACTGACTGAAACACGTGACCCGGTGAAAATTCACGGGATGTTTGTGAAATATTAAGTTAATTCCGAGATATCAGGGCGCATTGTGCGCCCTGATATCTCCTCCTCTTCTTCCGAAAATACCTTTCGTATATACCTGTGCTCATTGAAACTGCTTGATTTTCGCCCAAATGAGGTTCATGGTATCCGTCATGAAAATATTCATTACCGATGAACAAAAAGCCGCACTTGAACACCTCCATCACACTTGCCGTGATAAGCGGGAGTGTGATCGCATCAAAGCGGTCCTGCTGGCCTCTGAGGGCTGGAGTTCTGTCATGATCGCTCAGGCCCTGCGCCTGCATGAAATGACCGTTAATCGTCATATCAGCGATTACCTTAATCACCGCAAACTCAAGCCCGACAATGGCGGCTCTCAGAGCCACCTCAGCGAAACACAGACGCAGGAA
>NZ_JAZGJN010000189.1:0-14503 GCF_038085095.1 Photorhabdus sp. P32
TTACAGATTACAGATTACAGATAATATATTTGATGGAAATTTTTCTCATTATGCACCAAGATAAATAGAATTTTAATTTTCACAATGATAATCTCACTATTTCCTTTTCCAATCGACTTTTCAGTTCATTACTACCAAAGGAAGAATATAATGCATTCAAATTTGTTTCAATAAAATCACTATACTGCCAACCAAAGTATCGATTAATCTTAGAATATTCTTTACATAAGCTAATATTTGCAACTGTCCGAGTATCTGTATTAACCCCAATATTTACACCAGCCTCTTTTAAAAAATTAATTGGATGGTTTTCATAGATATCATAAATATCGCAAACAATATTACATGTCGGGCAAATTTCTAAATGTATATTTCTTTCTATAAGAAGATCAATAACATCTCGATCTTCAATACTTCTGACACCATGACCTATACGAGAAATGTTTAATTTATCGATAGTCTCGCGCACACTTTCCGCCCCTTTCGCTTCTCCTGCATGCGCAATCACATTGCCACCATTTTCCAACACCATTCTAAACGCATTCAAATGCGCATTAAGTGGATATCTTGCCTCATCGGCAGCAAGATCGAGGGCAACAACACCGTAATTAGAATATTCATTGACAAGATATGCGGTTCTCAAACTTTGATCTTCTGAAAAATGTCGCAATGTACATAATATTAAACCTGCCGCTATACCATATTTGACTGAAGAATTTTTCATTGCCTCCAAAACAATTTCTACAATATCGCGTTCATTTAATCCTAAACGAAGATGAAGTAAAGGTGCAAATCTAATTTCAACATAAACTACATTATCGCTTTTTAATTGTATGAAAAGATCTTCTACGGCATCAGCTATTACGTCCCTTTTTTGTAGTAAATCCAATGAAGGCGTGATTTTATTTAAAAAATCACCTAAATCATGGCATTTTTCAGCGGCAATATATTTCTCACAAAATGACTTATGAGTAATATCAGGAATAAGTTTCTTAACGAAATGATAACTTAACCCACAATCAAGATGCGTATGCAACTCTACCTTTCTCAGTAAATCAGGATTAAAATTCATCTTTTATCCTCCTATATGACTAAAATTAAGATAATAATGTAAATAGTTTATGCTTAAATATCTTACCCTTGATTTTAGTCACCACAATCATATTATAAGGATGATTAAGAAGATCGGTTGAATCAATAACTAAATGTCCATATGAACGTGCGCTTTGATATTCAACATAACCATACGCCTCTAATTTATTCTCTATCACTTCATTCGGATATAAAGCAATAGCCATTGTGATAGGATCAGGCAGATCAAATCCTTTTCTATTCGTTCTTCCCGCATTGAATTCAATCAATGTTCTATTACAGCTCACTGCAAACTGGCCAAGATCACCTAAAGAATTTAATTTATCCATATCAAACTCATCAATAAAAGCCTCTTCCATACCTAACTCCCACCCACAAAATACAAGAGGCAATCCAGAATTCAATACGATATGTGCCGATTCAGCATCAGAATAGATGTTGAACTCAGCTAATGGTGTAATATTACCCGGCTTCAATCCAGAACCACCCATAATATAAACCGCTTTAACAAATTTATATAAATCTGGCTCTTTTAAGACAGCCATTGCAATATTTGTCAATGGTCCCAAAGTAATTATTTCAATCTCACCAGGAAATTTTTTTACGATATCAATAATTGCATCTACTGCATGTTTATCTTCTACTATTAACGAAGACTCTGGTAAATTCATATTACCCATACCCTCTTTTCCATGAATATGATATGAAGTATAGTGCTCTCTAAATAATGGTTTACTCATCCCTTCATATACCGGAGGAATATATGTTCCTGCTTTTTCAATACTGACTAACGCATTTTTTCTGCACTGAGAAACAGCACAATTACCGGCAACAATAGTAATACCTTCAATAAAAACTGAGGGTTCACGGAGCGCCATCAGTAATGCAATTGCATCATCGGAAGCCGTATCTGTATCAATAATGAAATGTCTCATAGCCTATTTCCCTTTATCATATTCCTTACATTAGTCTATAAGTTCCGCCAAAAAAAAGTCACATGACCTTTTTCCAGAATCCAGAAACAATATGCACAGAGATAAATAACCAATATGTGATTTACTTCACAATCTTCCGCTAATAAACAATTTGTAGGAATATGTTCTAAACAGCATATATATACAAAATACTCAGAAAAAACAGCTAACTAAGATCGATAATTAAAATCATTTATTAGACTTATCTCTTTCAAGCCAAATTTAAATATGAGTGGAGCAATATATTTATATTGATTATATTTCTCCTGCATTTTATAACCAACCTAAATTCTCTCAAAAAATAGGAGACATAATCCAACAACCGCAAAGGAAACGAAGGTAACAGAGACAGCATCATTTACATAATTTCTGGAGCCGCCTCGAGAAAAATGACAAAAAACGCATTAATTTGCTTTAAAAAGCGCTTCCTTGACATATTTTCCACACTTTCTCCATTTTTTAGCTTATCCTCACTGTCTAAACTAATAGCACGTGATTAAACCGATATTTCAGTCGGACATAATCGAGCAATACCCTGACCTTGCGTTTGAGAGAATGTCGAAGAAATGAATCAAAATAATAAACGCCGTACCCTCCTTTTCCGTGTAATATTGGCCGCTATTGCTATTGCTGCCGCTATATTTTTTTGGTGCCAACTCAAAGTCCCTCAACAATCCAGTCTATCTGATCAATCCTCTGGTTTAGGGCATCCCCCTTTACCCCCAGTTCAGGTTGCTACGGTAGAAGAGCAGGCCGTCCCTCGCTTTCTTTCCGGGCTTGGCACCATTCAAGCCGCCAATACCGCTACGGTGACTAGCCGAGTTGAAGGTCAACTTATCGCTTTGCACTTTCAGGAAGGTCAACAAATTAAGCAAGGGGATTTACTGGCAGAAATTGATCCGCGTCCTTTTCAGGTTCAGCTAGCACAAGCCAAAGGCCAACTGGCTAAAGATGAAGCAATCTTGGCAAATGCCCGTCAGGATCTCAATCGCTACCAGAAGTTGGCAAACACTCACTTGATTTCCCAACAAGAAATGGATAATCAACGTGCGCTTGTTCGCCAACACGAGGCCAGTCTAAAAGTTGATCAAGCGGCTATTGATAGTGCAAAACTTCAACTCACTTACAGCCGAATTACGGCTCCAATTTCTGGTAAAGTGGGCTTGAAACAGATTGATATAGGGAATTTTATCTCCAGCGGCAACAACTCTCCTATTGTGGTTATTACCCAAACCGATCCGGTAGATGTACTATTTTCACTCCCTGAAAACGATATCAGTGCTGTTTTGCAAGCTCAGAAAACCAATCATGACGTCGTCGTTAGTGCCTGGGATCGCAATAACCAGCAACAACTTGCCGAAGGAAAACTGTTGAGCATTGATAATCAAATTGATGCCGCTACCGGCACAATTAAGCTGAAAGCCCGTTTTTCCAATCAAGATAGCACCTTATTCCCAAATCAGTTCGTTAATGTCCGTATTAAAGTCGATACACTGGAAAACGCAGTGGTGATCCCAAATGCTGCTCTGCAAATGGGTAATGAAGGGAATTTTGTCTGGATGTTAAGCAAAGAGAATAAAGTCAGCAAACATCTGGTCACGGTCAAATTGCAGGATACAAAACGCGTTGTTATCAGTACCGGCTTGGCAGCAGGTGATAAAGTAGTCACTGATGGTATCGATCGCCTGACAGATGGCGCTAAGGTGGATATTGTCACACCGATGGTCAATAAGCCTCAGCCACAAAAACACGATAAAACGGAGAATTCCTGATGCAGGTAAGCTCTCCAATCCCAGGAGGCGGGCCATCACGCCTGTTCATCTTGCGACCTGTCGCCACCACGCTATTTATGGCAGCAATCTTGCTGGCAGGTATTATCGGCTATCGCATACTGCCCGTGTCTGCATTACCGGAAGTGGACTATCCCACCATTCAGGTTGTCACACTCTATCCCGGCGCAAGCCCCGATGTAATGACTTCGGCAGTCACCGCCCCACTGGAACGCCAACTCGGACAAATGTCTGGTCTGAAACAGATGGCATCCCAAAGTTCCGGCGGGGCTTCCGTTATCACATTGCAATTCCAACTGACTTTGCCGTTAGACGTTGCCGAGCAAGAAGTGCAGGCGGCCATTAATGCAGCCAGTAATTTACTGCCAAATGACCTTCCCTATCCTCCCATTTACAGCAAAGTTAACCCCGCAGATCCGCCTATTTTAATGCTGGCAGTCACCTCCGATGCAATGCCAATGACACAGATTCAAGATATGGTGCAAACCCGTATCGCACAGAAAATTTCACAGGTCAACGGTGTAGGACTGGTGACACTCGCCGGCGGCCAGCGACCCGCCGTCAGAGTGAAGTTAAACGCTCAAGCGATCGCTGCACAGGGACTGGATAGCGAAATGATCCGTACCGCTATTAACAATGCTAACGTTAACTCCGCCAAAGGTAGCCTTGATGGTCCGACTCGCTCCGTCACGCTTTCGGCCAACGATCAAATGAAATCAGTAAATGATTACCGCAAACTGATCATTGCCTATAAAAATGGTTCACCGGTACGGTTACAAGATGTCGCAACCATTGAGCAAGGAGCTGAAAACACCAAACTCGGCGCATGGTCAAATAACAAACAAGCCATTGTGATTAATATCCAGCGCCAGCCCGGCGCCAATGTGATTGAAACCACAGATAATATTCGTCAGATGTTGCCGGAGCTCATCAGCAGCTTGCCAAAATCTGTTGATATGAAAATCCTGACTGACCGCACGACAACCATTCGTGCTTCTGTGAAAGATGTTCAGTTTGAGCTGTTACTGGCAATTGCATTGGTTGTTATGGTGATTTACCTGTTTTTACGCAACGGCATTGCAACACTCATCCCCAGTATCGCTGTTCCCCTTTCACTGACTGGTACATTCGCAGTGATGTATTTCTGCGGCTTCTCCGTCAATAACCTGACGCTAATGGCGCTCACCATTGCCACCGGTTTTGTCGTGGATGATGCCATTGTGGTCATTGAAAATATCTCCCGTTATATAGAACAAGGCGAGAAACCGATGACCGCAGCATTGAAAGGCGCAGGTGAAATCGGTTTTACCATTATTTCCCTGACTTTCTCTTTGATTGCAGTGCTAATCCCATTGCTTTTTATGGGCGATATCGTTGGCCGCCTGTTTCGTGAGTTTGCGATTACCCTGGCCGTAGCAATTCTGATTTCAGCCATTGTCTCACTGACATTAACCCCCATGATGTGCGCTCGAATACTGAAACCGGAATCACAGATAAAACACAATCGTTTTGAACAAGCCAGTGAACGCTTTTTTGAACAAATGATTGCCAGTTATGCCGTATGGCTAAAAAGAGCGCTGAATCACCCGTGGATCACATTTAGCATCGCCCTAAGCACATTGGCGCTAACGACTCTGCTCTATCTGATGATTCCAAAAGGATTTTTTCCATCACAGGATAATGGGCTGATTCAGGGAACACTGGAAGCGCCGCAATCCATTTCCTTCTCTGCAATGGTGGATAAACAACAGCAAGTTTCATCCCTATTACTGCAAGACCCGGCAGTAGAAAATATCACCACCTTTGTCGGTGTTGACGGCAGTAACCCAACCTTGAATAACGGGCGATTGCAAATCACGCTGAAACCACTAAATCAGCGTGATGACAGAATCGTTGACATTATTCCGCGTTTGCAGGAAAAAGTTGCCGCCATACCCGGCATAAAACTCTATCTGCAACCCATACAGGATTTGACGATTGATACTCAAGTTACCCGTACCCAATACCAATTCACTTTGCAGGCAACTTCTCTGGATGAACTGAGTATCTGGGTGCCAAAATTGCTGGCTGAACTAAAGCAGAGAACTGAACTAATTGATATCAGCAGTGACTGGCAAGACCAAGGGCCAATTGCCTACGTTAAGGTAGATCGAGACACAGCCAGCCGATTAGGCATCTCAATGGCCGCTATAGATAACGCACTCTACAACGCATTCGGCCAGCGGCTAATTTCAACCATTTATACACAGGCTAATCAGTATCGAATTATCTTGGAGCATGATGTGACATCAACTCCAGGGCTGGCAGCATTTGATAACATCCGTCTTAACGGAACTGACGGTCATGTCATATCTCTCAAAACTATTGCGACTATTGAACAAAGATTTGGCCCGTTGGCAATCAATCATCTCGCTCAATTTCCCTCAGCAACATTTTCTTTCAACGTTACTGAGGATGCTTCTCTCGAACAGGCGGTCAATGCTGTTCGTGATGCAGCACAATTGATCAAAATGCCCAAAGATATTTCCACCCAATTCCAAGGAACAACGCTGGCATTTGAAAGCGCGCTGGGCAATACATTATGGCTAATCGCGGCTGCCATCATCGCTATGTATATCGTGCTAGGCATACTGTATGAAAGCTTCATCCACCCGGTGACAATCCTCTCCACATTGCCGACAGCGGGAGTGGGCGCGCTACTGGCGCTGATGATGGCAGGTCACGAACTGGATGTCATTGCGATCATTGGCATTATCCTGTTGATAGGTATTGTGAAGAAAAATGCCATCATGATGATCGATTTTGCGCTGGCAGCGGAACGTGAGCAGGGGTTACCGCCTTACGAAGCCATTTATCAAGCGTGTCTATTGCGTTTCCGTCCAATCTTGATGACCACAATGGCAGCGTTGCTTGGGGCGCTCCCCTTGATGCTCAGCATCGGTGTAGGCGCTGAATTACGTCGGCCTCTGGGTATTTGTATGGTCGGCGGATTGATTATGAGCCAGATCCTGACGTTGTTTACCACACCGGTGATCTATTTACTGTTTGACCGATTGGCGCACTATCGCCGCAATCGTCAGTCCTCAGTCCCAGACACTTCATCTATTGATCATCAGGAGCCGCGGTGAAATTCTTTGCCTTATTTATCCAACGTCCTGTTGCCACCACGCTATTGAGTTTAGCCATAACCCTATGCGGGGTATTGGGATTTACCTTGTTGCCGGTTTCTCCTTTACCACAAGTGGATTTTCCAGTGATCTCCGTTTACGCTTCATTACCGGGAGCCTCGCCGGAGACAATGGCCTCATCGGTCGCGACTCCCCTGGAGCACGCCTTAGGCCGAATTGCCGGAGTCAATGAAATGACCTCCAGTAGCTCCCTTGGCAATACCGATATCACACTTGAATTTGATCTCAACCGTGATATTAACAGTGCAGCGCGGGATGTACAGGCAGCACTGAATGCCGCTCAAAGTCTGCTACCTTCCGGTATGCCTAGCAGGCCGCATTATTACAAAGTCAACCCGTCTGACGCCCCGATTATGATCCTCACATTGACTTCTGATACCTATAATCAGGGGCAACTTTATGATTTTGCCTCTACTCAACTGGCGCAGAAAATTGCCCAAGTTGAAGGCGTCAGTGAAGTCTCTGTCGGCGGCAGTTCATTACCCGCAGTCAGAGTCGAATTGAATCCTGGCGCCCTGTTTCATCAGGGCGTTTCACTAGATGCGGTACGCAAAGCTATCAGCAATGCCAATGTTCGCCGTCCACAAGGATATGTGGATTCCGATCAGCAACACTGGCAAGTTCAAACTAACGATGAATTGAAAACAGCCGAAAGCTATCGTCCGATTATCGTTCACTACAACAACGGTTCACCGGTGCGATTGCAGGACATAGCAAATGTAAAAGATTCTGTTCAAAATGTCAGAGCAGCCGGCATGTCTGGCGGTGAACCGGCTATTTTGTTGATCATTCGCCGTGAAGCTGGCGCCAATATTATCGCCACAGTAAACCGTATCCGTGAACAATTGCCTGCATTACGTGAATCTATTCCTGCCAGTATTCAACTTAAAGTGACTCAAGATCGCACACCAACTATTCGTGCTTCATTAGTAGAAGTAGAACGTGCATTAGTGATTGCTATCGGGCTAGTCATTCTGGTGGTGTTCCTGTTTTTACGTTCTGGTCGCGCAACATTAATCCCTGCCATCGCTGTAC
This sequence comes from Photorhabdus sp. P32, assembly GCF_038085095.1. Lineage (NCBI taxonomy): Bacteria > Pseudomonadati > Pseudomonadota > Gammaproteobacteria > Enterobacterales > Morganellaceae > Photorhabdus > Photorhabdus sp. P32. The sequence continues at coordinate 8,080 of NZ_JAZGJN010000189.1, forward strand.
CGGTTTCACTCATTGGCACCTTTACCGCCATGTATCTGTGCGGTTTCAGTTTGAACAATCTTTCTTTAATGGCGCTGACGGTTGCCACAGGATTTGTGGTAGATGATGCGATTGTGGTGCTGGAGAATATTTCCCGCCACCTTGAAGCAGGTATCAAACCCATGCAAGCGGCGCTGCGAGGTGTCCGGGAAGTGGGTTTCACGGTCCTCTCGATGAGCATTTCGCTGGTAGCAGTCTTTATCCCGCTTCTGTTCATGGATGGATTGGTTGGTCGGCTGTTCCGTGAATTCGCCATTACCTTAACCACATCAATCGGTATCTCATTATTGGTTTCCCTGACGCTAACGCCAATGATGTGCGCCCACTTACTAAAATCTCAGCTCCCCAAAGCACAAAAGAAAATACGGGGATTCGGTAAAGTTTTACTGAAAATTCAGCAAATGTACGGACGCTCCCTGATATGGGTTCTTAATCATAGCCGTTGGATATTATTGATTCTGGCTGGCATTATTGCCCTAAATGTTTGGCTCTATATTAATATCCCCAAAACTTTCTTCCCGGAGCAGGATACCGGTCGGTTGTTAGGGTTTGTTCGGGCAGATCAAAGTATCTCTTTCCAATCCATGCGTGAAAAAATGAAGAATTTCATGCAGGTAATCAATGCAGATCCTACGGTAGACAGCGTGATCGGTTTTACCGGTGGTGGGCGGGTAAATAATGGCTTTATGTTTATCTCTCTGAAACCATTGAAAGAGCGTTCAGAAAGCACTGAACAGGTTATTTCACGCCTGAGAATTAAACTTGCCAATGAACCGGGAGCAAATCTGTTTCTCATTCCGGTACAGGATATTAGGGCTGGCGGTCGCCAAGCTAATGCCAGTTATCAGTTTACATTGCTGGCAGATGATCTGAATGATCTTCGCAAATGGGAGCCTGTTATCCGTAAAGCGTTAGGGCAGTTGCCCCAACTGACCGACGTGAATTCGGACAAAGAGGATAAAGGGGCTGAAATGGCAATAATCTATGACCGCGATACCATGTCTCGTCTGGGCATTAATGTCAATGAAGCCAATAGCCTGCTGAACAATGCTTTTGGTCAGCGACAAATATCCACTATCTATCAACCACTTAATCAGTACAAGGTTGTGATGGAAGTTGCACCAGAATATACGCAAGATGTCAGCGCACTGGATAAAATGTTCGTGATTAATAATCAAGGAAAAACCATTCCGCTCTCCTATTTTGCTCACTGGCAACCAGCTAACGCGCCGTTAAGCGTGAATCATCAGGGGCTTTCTGCTGCTTCAACCATTGCTTTCAATATATCGGCAGGTTATACCCTCTCTGATGCTATCAATGCGATTGAAAGAACCATGACCGAACTGAGCGTACCCTCAACGGTTCGCGGCACTTTTGCTGGTACCGCCCAGATTTTCCAAGAAACCCAGAAATCACAATTATTCTTAATTCTGGCCGCCATTATTACCGTCTATCTGGTGCTGGGGATACTGTATGAAAGTTATATCCATCCATTGACTATTCTCTCTACCCTGCCTTCCGCCGGCATTGGCGCCCTACTGGCATTGGAACTGTTTGACACACCATTCAGCCTGATAGCATTAATAGGCATCATGTTATTGATTGGTATCGTGAAAAAGAACGCCATTATTATGGTGGATTTTGCTATTGAAGCTCAGCGTAACGGTAATATCCGCGCCCGTGATGCGATATTCCAAGCCAGCCTGTTACGTTTCCGTCCAATTCTGATGACGACACTAGCCGCCTTGTTTGGCGCCCTGCCACTGGTTTTGAGCAATGGCGACGGAGCAGAATTACGCCAACCTTTAGGAATAACTATCGTGGGTGGCTTGGTCATGAGCCAGCTTTTGACGCTATATACCACACCCGTTGTCTATCTCTGTTTTGATCGAGTAAGGGAAAAGTGGCAACAACGGCGTACCATCAAGCAAATTATGGAGCCACTATGAAACTCGGCATCAGTGGTAAACTGTTTATGGCCATCTTCGCCACTTGTATGCTGGTACTCATCACCATGCACTGGGGCGTAAGAAGCAGCTTCCAACATGGTTTTATTGGTTATATAAAACAAAATATCCAGTTACGTACCGCCATGTTAGCCGAAGCACTGGCTGAACAATATCAACAATATGGTAGCTGGAAATTCTTAAAGAGGAATGACAGAGTAATTTTTCAAATTATTCGCTCCATTGAACAAACCAGTGAAAGCCGCCAGGGTCCACCACCTCGCGGTTGGCGAACTCAATTTTGGGTGGTGGACAGTGACATGAAACTGCTGGTCGGTCATGAAAGCAAAATCCCGACAGAGACTTATCGCAAACCCATTCTCTATCACCATCAAGTTGTTGGTTGGGTCATTGTCAGCACATCAGATAAAATTACCCGTCAAGCTGATATCAGTTTTGATCGCCAGCAGCAACTGACAAGCTGGATCATTGCTGGTTTATCTACCTTACTGGCGATCATAGCCACGCTATTATTATCCCGCGGTATGTTAAAACCCGTTAAGCGTTTAGTTGAAGGGACGCATAAACTGGCAGCAGGCGATTTCAGCGCCCGAGTCACGCCATCAAGTAAAGATGAAATTGGTCAGCTTGCCCACAATTTTAACCAACTTGCCAGTACCCTAGAAAAAAACGAGCAGATGCGTCGCGATTATATGGCAGATATTTCTCATGAACTACGCACCCCCCTTGCTATATTGCGCGGTGAATTGGAAGCATTACAGGATGGTGTTCACAAACCCACGCCAGAAACGCTCAATTCGTTATTAGCTGAAATTACCACATTGACCAAACTGGTTGATGATCTACACCAACTCTCTTTATCTGATCGCGGGGCGCTGGCATACCGGAAAGAATTTATCAACATCAGTGAATTAATTCAGGCTGCTATCGCATCTTATCGTGGACGTTTCCTCGATAAGCAAATCCAAATAGATGTTAAACTTCCTGAAACTATTATGGTATTTGCTGACCCAAACAGATTGACTCAGCTATTTCATAATTTACTGGAAAACAGTCTTCGCTATACCGCCGATAATGGAAAATTAATCATTAAAAGTTGTTCTAACGATAACTACTTCATTCTGAATTGGGAGGACAGCAAACCCGGCTTGTCGCCAGAGCAATGCCAACGGGTTTTTGAACGATTCTACCGTAGTGAATCCTCACGAAACCGTGCCAGTGGCGGATCAGGGCTTGGATTAGCTATTTGCTATAACATTGTTGAAGCACATAGCGGCGCCATCCATGCCGCCCCCTCACCTTTAGGCGGCCTGAGAATTATCGTAGAATTGCCGCTAACTAAATCCCTCGACGGCGAAATGTTATGAATACAGAATTTGAACATTATACTGTTTTGATTGTTGAAGATGAGCCAAAACTTGGTCAGTTGCTGGTTGATTACCTGCGGGCGGCTGATTACGAAACCCAGTGGCTACTGCGGGGCGATGAAGCTGTCTCCCATGTACAGCAACACAATCCAGATATTATTTTGCTGGATCTGATGCTTCCAGGCTGCGATGGCATATCTATCTGTCGGGAAATTCGCGGCTTCTCTGATGTGCCGATTATTATGGTCACCGCCAAAACGGAAGAAATTGACCGTTTACTTGGATTGGAAATCGGAGCAGACGATTATATTTGTAAACCTTATAGTCCACGTGAAATTGTCGCGCGAGTTAAAACGATTCTTCGTCGCTGTTACCGACCACAAGATATTGTCAAGCAAAGCGATCTGCAAATCGACGAGGCCTGTTTCCAAGCACGTTACCGCGATAAAATATTGGATTTGACCCCGGTTGAATTCCGGTTATTAAAAACGATGGCAAGTCGCCCAGGGCAAGTATTTTCCCGCGATAAATTACTGAATAACCTGTATGACGATCACCGAATCGTGACAGACCGTACTATTGATAGCCACATTAAAAATTTACGCCGTAAACTGGAACAATTGGACAACAGTAAAACATTCATTCGTTCTATTTACGGACTCGGTTACCGATGGGAAGCGGATATATGCCGTTTGTTATAACTGTCACATTTTAACTGAATTAAATTTCTCTCAACCTTTCACCGGTCAGAAATTCAGCTATATTAAAAATACTTACCTTTAATTGGAGGAATTTCTTATGGCTGTAGGTCATTATGATCTGAGAAGAACAAAAAACAAGCAGTATTACTTCAATTTAAAAACATCGAACGGTGAAGTTATCCTTACCAGTGAAATGTACACCACCAAGGCAGCAGCGAATAAAGGAATTCGTTCTGTCCAGGCAAATTCACTGGCAGAAAAAAACTTCGAAATCAGAGAAAACAAATCTGGCAAGTCCTATTTCGTGCTGAAAGCGAGAAACTATCAAGTTATCGGCATCAGCGAATCTCACGATAATGAAGTCGCGGCCAAAAAAGGCATTCAATCTGCGATTAAACATGGTTCTAGCGCCAATGTCCGAGATCTGACAAAGTCAGAATAATACTTTTTCATCATAAACCGCACCTTATCAGTTGAAAGTTATCGTCAATTGATAAGGCGCTCTTCATCGATCACGTTCTTTGTTGATCACGTTCTTTGTTGATCAATAGAACCGAACGTTTCATGCTAATAAATTTGTATCCCCAACAAATTAAGGGTTAGAATCCCCCGTCTTATCCTTACTTTTTATAGTGAAAACCAGTCTCAATTCAAATCGAGAATTTTTTAACCATGTTTACTCCAGAATTACTTTCCCCTGCCGGTTCACTGAAAAATATGCGCTATGCTTTTGCTTATGGCGCAGATGCCGTATATGCGGGTCAACCACGTTACAGCCTGCGTGTTCGCAATAATGAATTTAATCACGAAAATTTGGCGCTCGGCATTAAAGAAGCGCATGAGCTTGGTAAACGCTTTTACGTTGTGGTCAATATTGCTCCTCACAATGCCAAACTGAAAACTTTTATCCGTGATCTAAAACCTGTCATTGATATGGGACCAGATGCTCTCATCATGTCCGATCCCGGACTGATCATGATGGTTCGTGAAGCTTTTCCTGAAATGGAGATTCATCTTTCCGTTCAAGCTAACGCAGTTAACTGGGCAACAGTAAAATTCTGGCGACAAATGGGGCTGACACGCGTCATTCTTTCCCGCGAGCTTTCTCTGGATGAAATTAACGAGATTCGCCAGCAGGTTCCCGATATGGAACTGGAAGTTTTCGTACATGGCGCATTGTGTATGGCCTATTCAGGTCGTTGCCTGTTGTCTGGCTATATTAATAAACGAGATCCTAACCAAGGAACCTGCACTAATGCCTGCCGTTGGGAATATCACGTCCAAGAAGGTAAAGAGGATGATATCGGTAATATTGTGCATATGCATGAACCTATACCGACAAAAAATATCGAGCCAACATTGGGAAAAGGCACACCAACAGATAAAGTATTTACGTTCGAAGAAGCAAAACGCCCAGGTGAATATATGTCAGCTTTCGAAGATGAACATGGTACTTACATCATGAATTCTAAAGACTTACGTGCAGTTGAGCATGTTGAGCGATTAACTAAAATGGGCGTTCACTCTTTGAAAATCGAAGGACGAACAAAATCCTTCTATTACTGCGCTCGCACCGCACAAGTTTACCGCCGAGCCATTGATGATGCCGTTGCAGGGAAACCTTTTGATCCAACTCTGCTAACAACGTTAGAAGGACTCGCCCATCGCGGCTATACCGAAGGATTTTTACGCCGTCATACTCATGATGCCTATCAGACTTATGAATACGGCTATTCGATATCCGATACACAACAATTTGTTGGTGAATTTACAGGTGAACGAGTCAACGAATTAGCTGAAGTTACTGTCAAGAATAAATTTATGATCGGAGACCGTCTCGAATTAATGACGCCATCAGGCAATATCCAGTTTACGCTGGAAGCAATGCAGGATAAAAAAGGCCAACCAATGGAAGTTGCGCCTGGGGATGGTTATATTGTCTATTTACCAATCCCTAAACAAATCGATATTAATTATGCCTTATTAATACGTAATCTAAATGGTATTAATTCTCAATATGCTCAAACGAACCGAGACTCAGACAAATAATCATCAATATCCCCTTTTTATGACAATATATTTCTTTTTTTAGAAACAGATCACATCAATACTATTTTATTTACCGTAATATTGCTGGCGAAAAATAAAAAATTAAAAAAGTTTTACAGTAAGACTAGGAACCACCTCCTTGGCCGGCTCAATCTCCCTTGAGCTGGCCTTTTCTTTTTTCCTCCGAGAAATAAAATCAATAAGTTACAGAATTCATTTACATGATTAATTAAATAGAGAAATTTAACTATTAAACCAATGAATATTTATATTAATGTGTTTCTTATACCTACATATTAAT
>NZ_JAZGJN010000190.1:0-14716 GCF_038085095.1 Photorhabdus sp. P32
GAGATTGAATGTTAGAGTACTGTTGAAAATAGGGAACAATATTTAACCTTATTTTTAACAGTGAGGTAAATCGATAATCATGTACTTAATATTACTGCTTTATTAAATATATTTTTGTGTAAACTAAGTATATCCGTAAGTGGGTATTTTTCACTATCAAATATTAAGGGTATGTAATTTAACTTGTTCTTCACGGATAAATAGTTGTTCATGTGATATTTTCATATTAGTATTAAAGTACTATTTAGAAATTCACATTTTAAGATAATTAATTTTTTATATATGTTGTTCGTATATTCTATTCTTTATATTATATTTGTCTGTTTTTTTAACTTTATGATTTTATTGAATAACTATGATTAAAATAATTTCAGTACATGTTGGTAATAATGTTTTTGATATAAATCAATTAATCTACTTATAGAAATTTTTTAATTTATGCCTTCATTTTGGTTGTCATACAATCAATTAAATATTCTATAGTTATCTTATCTTCTTTCTCGAATGCGGATTTTACTATTTCCCACATTTTCTGGCTGAGATTATACTCTGCTTGGCAAAGATTATAATGAGAGGTGAATTTAATAGTACCCTTGTTATCTACTTTCTTTATTGTCAGCACAGAAGAATAAAGTAAGAGTGACACCCCATTTGGGGTTTTAGCCAGAGCATATTGTACCAGGTTAGATTTCTTTTCTTTTTTATCGGCATATGATAAGGCGGTATTAATCAACTCTTTCAAATAAGTTTTAATCTTAATTTTATCCTGGGGAGATAACCCTCGAAAGGCTTCAACAAAAGAATCGATCAAGACATCGGTATCATGATTTTGTTGAGTAATCGTATTTTTATCTGTCCATAGTAAAGAGAGAAAGGGAACTTTCGCTATTTCTTCTGTGAATGCAATGAATTTCTGCGCATTGCCATCACCTTCTGGTTCTAATGGATCATAGCCGGATGCAACTCGACATAAATTGATGATAGTTTGTAGACCTTCAGTGACGCTGACCGGATATTTATAGGGTGTGGCCGATTTCTTGGTAAATATTGCGTACTGATCTGTGGTTGCCACACTGGCTGGGCTTTGTATATCAGAAAGGTTCTCCGTTTCTAAGAAATGAGTAAAAATATTATCTGAATGTGGCTGCGTTTTAGAATATTTTTCTTCTCTGTGTTTAATGTATTCTATCCACTCTTGAATATCTTTAATTTTATGATCAGAATTTGTTAATATATCTCTCATGGTTTTTTCCTTTATGGATTTATTAGATAAGTAATTGATTTTTATTTTTTACTCAAAATGAGTTTCAGATTCAGAAACGATAATTCATTTTATATCAATAATATAGGGTCTTATTTATGTGATAAACATATGTTCCTGAAAACCGAGAATATTTCAATCAATAGGTAAAAATATATATATAATCTTTTAATAATAGTGTAAAAATGTAATATGTAAAGTCCATTATAGCAAAATTTGTTTTTTGGTTGTTTTTATTGAATAATCTTACATTATATTGTTTTGCTGTTTATTTATTATTTTCTAATAATGTGTTTTATTGTTAATTATTTGTTGGTCTATTTTGATTCATATTTATTGAAAAATAAATAATTACGATCAATTATATTAACTTATTGGTTAAAACGTTTTCTTATATGGTTCATCCCATTTATTCTTGGAGAGCAAACATTATCATAAATATTTTCGAGATGAAATAAATGTGGAAGTGTTATTTTAATATGTTGGGCGAAAATTTTTTTAATATATGTTTGGTTTTTGGGAATCTAATTTTTATTGCTATCAATGATAAAAATAGTTGTTAATTTAAGTTGTAAAAATATTCCATTATTATTTTTCTAAGTTAGACTATGATTGAAGTGTTTTATGGGAAATGATTTTTACAGTAGCTCAATACGTTATTTATAAAATAATATTATTTGATTTTGGAGGGTGTATGAGTCCAAGAAATGATTTTAAATCTTTTTCTATTGGCAATAATGCTAATGTAGTGAGTCAAGAAGAATATGAACAAAGTCCAAATTTAAAGACTGGATTTCCACCAGAGCATATTACTGTTCATTTGCTTAATAAAGTATTACGTCAGTCGTCAACAATAGCATCTGTTGTGGCTGATTTTATCGCGGTATATTCCGGCAATGATGTTTTGGACGATGGGGATATAGTTAAACTGGCCGCCAAATTAAATGAAGCATTAGAACAAAAAATTGCAACCAAAGTACCAAATGCTTCATTAACACAAAAAGGTATCACTCAGCTCACAGATAAAACCGGCAATAGTAATACCCTTGCGGTAACGCAGAAGCTAGTTTCTGATATAAATGATAATGCTAATAACCGATTGGCAAAAGATCAAAACGGCGCAGACATTCCTGATAAAAAAGCATTTGTAGAAAATCTTGGTTTAGAAGTAATTAGTACAAAACCGGTTGTTGTTGGGAATAATACAGCTTCTACAATCGATAATTTTGATAACATTCCTCAGAATTCAACATATTTTGCATATCCAGCAGGACTAAATGGCCCAGGCGTACATGGTCCCGGAATGAGATTTTCAGGAGGGTATGGAGGCTTTAAGGGTTATGAGCTGATGATTCACTCTACATACGTGCAGAAGAGCGAATTACACTATAGAACCCATAATGGTGACGGTAACATTAATAAATGGAATCCGTGGTATAAAGTCTGGTCAACAAGCAACGCCAAACCGGATACGAATGGCAACCTTAAAGTCTCCAGCCCAGTTGTCGATATTTATCCAGACGGGACTTATCGGTTAACTTGCGAAGCGAAAGGCGTGACGGTCGAGCGGATAGAGACCGGGAAATATCGTATCAGCGGCTGCAATGGTTTTGCTAAAGATGGAGAATGGGGAATTCACGGTGGGACTATCGTTCCGGCAGATAGCAATGGATTAAATCTGATTTGGGTTTGTGAATCGGTAGATTCATCTAGTGGCGATATAACCATCGAATGTTATCATCGCCAAAATAAAGATGCGCCGATATTTGCGCAAAATAAGCGTGTTAAGAGTATTAACGGCGACGGGGAAGTTGTTTATTACAATGATGGCGAGCTATGCGATATCCCCGATGGACGAGTAATTAATGTTCGAGTGCAACTGCCGGAAAAACCACAAGAATAATACCATCGGGAATGAATGGCGCTTTGTGATTTGTTGTTGAATAATGTGCAAATTGCAATTTATAGTCAGACTTATTGGTAGTTTAGGAAATAAAAAATCCGCGTAGCTACGCGGATTTTAAGAGTTTTAATTAGTCTCAGAGGCTCAAGACGTTGAACAATTATATTCATTTTAATTTATTGATGGGGCTGTTCTAGATAAGTCATTTGATCTAGGATATCCCAATGAGAAAAAGTCAGATTAGCCAATACAAGCAAGAACGTCTTCAGGAGCTCTTTGTTGCAGGGGCTACAGCTCGCACTGCGGCAGAGTTAGTTGGTGTTAACAAGACGACTTCGGCTTACTATTTTCACCGCCTTAGAGTCCTTATCGCGGGTTATATCGATGAACATTCCATGTTTGAAGGTGAAGTCGAGATAGACGAAAGCTATTTCGGGGGTAAACGTAAGGGAAAACGCGGATGAGGTTCCGCTGGGAAAGTCCCTGTTTTCGAGCTTCTCAAGCGAGGAAGTAAGGTTTACACCCGTCTAATACCTGACGCTAAATCCGATACCTTAATGCCGATAATTACCGCAAAGATTGAGCCTGACAGCCTGGCCTACACAGACAATTTTGTCAGCTATGATGTGTTAGATATATCCGATTTTAAACACTATCGAATCAACCATAGCACGGAGTTTGTAGACGCTAAAAATGGTCAAAATCATATCCAATGGGATAGAGAATGTTTGGAACCAGGTTAAACGTCATATGCGTAGATTTAATGGCATACCAAAGGGGCATTTTGAGTTGTTTCTCAAGGAATGTGAGTGGAGATTTAATACACCGAGTGTAAAAGACCAATTATACATTCTAAAACAAATGGTTAAAGGGAAAATATAATCGCTATCTAGGACAGTCCGATCTTAATTTATTCTTGGAAAGAAAATGTTATCATGAATATTTTCGGGAGGAAATAAATGTGGAGGTGTTATTTTCATGTGTCGGACGGAAATTGTTTTAATATATGTTTGGTTTTATAGAGTCTAATTTTTATTTCTATCAATTATAAAAATAGTTGGAAATTTAAGTTGTAAGAATGTTTTATTATTGTTTTCCTAAGCTAAACTATGATTGATGTGATTTGTGAGGAATGATTTTTACGGTAGTTAAATTAAAATAATATTATTTTGTTTTGGAGGTTGTATGAGTCCCAAAAATGATTTTAAAGCCTTTTCTATTGGTAATAATGCTAATGTAGTGAGTCAAGATGGGTATGAAAAAAACCAGAACTTACAGACTGGATTTCCACCAGATCATATTACTATTCCTTTACTTAATAAAGTATTACGCCAGTCGTCAACAATAGCATCTGTTGTGGCTAATTTTATCTCGACATATTCTGGCAATGATGTTTTGGACGATGGAGATATAGTTAAACTCACTGCCCAATTAAACAGAGTATTAGAACAAAAAATTGTAACCGAAGTACCAGATGCCTCATTAACACAAAAAGGTGTAGCTCAGCTCACAGATAAAACCGGCAACAGTAATACCCTTGCGGTAACGCAAAAACTTGTTTCTGATGTAAATGATAATGCTAATAACCGATTGGCAAAAAATCAAAATGGCGCAGACATTCCTGATAAAAACGCGTTTGTGGAAAATCTTGGCTTAATCAAAACCATTATTAATACCCAATATCCTGTAGGAATTGTGGTTTGGTTCGCTCAAAATAAAAACCCCAATGTGTTATTTCCGGGCACTACCTGGGAATATATTGGTGAAAATAAAACAGTTCGGTTAGCTAGCGCCGATGGTTCCGATCTTTTATCAACCGGCGGCAGTGATTCGATAAGCCTGACCGTAGCACAAATACCAGCGCATAATCATGCATTTTCTGGAACCACAAGCACATTTGACTATGGCACTAAAGCTACTGATGTCACTGGAAATCACTATCATGATAGCGCTTGGGGTGAACACGGCGGTGGGCGTTATGGTCATTACGACAATTCTATGAACAATGAGGGGTCAAAATCTACAGATTGGGATAATGCCAAATACAACACCAGCACTAATGGCGCCCACGCTCATACGGTATCAATAGGATCACATAACCATACAATTTCAGGTAATACCGGAGATACGGGCGCCAATGCGGCGATTTCGATTACTAATTCATATATTAAATTAATGGGTTGGTATCGAAAAGCATAAGAACCCTGCATTCCCCAGATCGCTGACAAACCTCACGCAAGTAACTGTCTCTTAATCATAAATCTGACTTAAGAGACAGTGTTAACTCGACATGCTAAAGTAAAGTTTATCATTTTCGTACTTTACAGCCTCCCATCCTGAACGTTTCGTCTCTGCTAACCATCAAGTATTGCCAGATTCCAGTAAACCTAATCACTACAACTTTTCATTATCAAAATCTAGGGCTATTAGATTATTGATAAACCGGGAACAAATCGTGATAGGACAGAAATACGGCAATAAATATCCGTTACTTTTCCCACGGTACCGCCGAAGATCATCTCCAGCGAGCCAACAAAGTCCGCGAGATTGCAGCCCGGCTGGGGTGCCATGTCGCTATTCTTGGCGATCTTCAAGGACCTAAAATCCGCGTATCAACGTTTAAAGAGGGCAAGATTTTCCTGAATGTCGGAGATAAATTTCTGCTTGGTGCCAATCTTGGTAAAGGCGAAGGTGATAAGGAGAAAGTCGGTATCGACTACAAAGGATTACCCACAGATGTTATACCGGGTGATATTTTGTTGCTGGATGATGGACGTGTTCAACTCAAAGTATTAGACGTTCAGGGAATGAAAGTATTCACTGAAGTCACCGTAGGCGGCCCGCTATCTAACAATAAGGGTATTAACAAGCTAGGTGGTGGAAAGAGGCAACTTGAAAGATGACGGGTATAAATGGTGCTTTGTGATTCGTTACTGAATAATGTGCAAATTGCAATTTATGGTCAGACTTATTGGTAGTTTAGGAAATAAAAAATCCGCGTAGCTACGCGGATTTTAAGAGTTTTAATATTATTGTTTGCTTATAAATAAACAGCTTTGTTACGATAGCAGCACCGTTCAACTTGGAAAAATAAATTAAGGAGGCTAATTATGATGTTGTGTGATGTGATCGAATATTCACACTTCTTTGGTAATCGCCAAAGCTCAGGCTTTCACAGTATTACACTGCGATAATCCTGCCTGAGCGAAGTTATCCAAAAAAATCTCTTCCTCAGCTTACTGGGTTGTCGTTCCCGACTTAACCCGGGCGTTTTCACGCCTGAAAAATGAGTAAGCCATGAGCACATTATTATCTGTAAAATCAATTTGTTACGAAACATCAACCAGCACATTGCTGAATGATGTCTTTTTCACTATTCAGGCTGGTGATCGTATCGGTCTGATTGGTCATAACGGTAGTGGAAAAAGTACGCTATTAAAATTATTGACGGCACAGCTACTTCCCAGCGGCGGCGCTATTCACTATGCCAGCCATTGTGTGACTGCCTATATTGAGCAGCATTTACCGGAAGACGTGGAAAATCAGCCATTGATCGATGCAGTTTTGCAAAAATTACCTGCTGATGAACGTGTGACAGAGCGCTGGCGTGCGGAAATCCTTCTGACACAATTAGGTTTTGCTGAAACCCTATGGGCACAGCCTGCCAGTCAGCTCAGTGGCGGGCAACATACACGTTTGCTATTAGGCCGGGCATTAATACAGGAGCCTGATCTGCTATTACTGGATGAGCCGAGTAACCATTTGGATTTACCTACCCTATGGTGGCTGGGTAATTTTCTTCAATCCTGGAAAGGTAGTTTTATTCTGGTTTCCCACGATCAGGCTTTGCTCGATAAGGTCACTAATTGCACATGGATATTGCGCGACAAGACCCTCTATTTTTATCGTTTACCCTGCTCTAAGGCTCGGCAAGCACTTGTAGAGAAAGACATAAGCGATGAACATCGCCATCAGTTTGAACAGAAAGAGATTGATCGCATCACGTCCAGCGCCAAACGTCTTGCAATCTGGGGACGCGTTTATGATAACGAGGATCTGGCACGCAAAGCGAAACAGATGGAAAGACATGTTGAGCGCCTGAAAGATGCGCAGACAGTATTGACGGAAGGTTACCAGTGGCAGTTGGCATTAACGGGTCAGCCTATTCAGGCTGATCGCGTTCTTGAGTTTGACTATGCCGCCATAACAGTACAGGGTAGCTCAATGCCGCTGTTTACCACCGGTTTTCATCAGGTAAAAAGTGGTGATCGCATTGCTATCATCGGCGCCAATGGTTGTGGTAAATCAACCTTATTGCGACTGTTGTGGCAACGCTATCTCTCAGAGGTGTGCCACAGTCCCGAGATAAAATTCCATCCGGCCATTACAGCAGGTTATTACGATCAGCAATTGCACCAATTGCATGATAATGACAGCTTGACAGATGCGTTACGGCGATTTGCGCCACTGACAGACGAACAGCGCAAGATGGCTCTGATCGGCGCTGGTTTTGCTTACTCGCGCCATCAGCAGAAAGTGGCTACCCTTAGTGGCGGTGAACGTTCAAGGTTGCTGTTTGTAGGGCTGAGTTTGGCGAAATATGAATTGATCATACTGGATGAGCCGACTAACCACTTGGATATTGAAGGTAAAGAAGCGCTGTGTGAGCAAATTGCGACATTTAGTGGTGCATTACTTGTTGTTAGCCATGATCGCTGGTTGATTGAAAATAGCTGTCAGCGTTTTTGGTTTATCAATAACAACCAGTTGGAAGAGTATTACGATATTGAGGCTATTTATCAGCAAATTGAACAGATGGGTCAGCAGCAAAGTAAACACAAGGAGTACGGCCGCTATGCCTCCCACATTGCTGACGGCAGGTTGCAACCTCTCTTATTGACGGAAGAGCAATTACTGGAGCGCCTGTTTCATCTTGAAGAAAAGCTGGAAGTCGATAGGAAGCGTAAGATCGCTCACCAGAAACCGCACCTTCAACAGCAGTGGATAAAGGAGATAGAAAAAATACAGGCTCAGTTGAATCTGTAATTCGTTGCTCGTAATAGGCGCATTTAGCCCTGAGAATGGCGGTAATATCACGGTGATGCCTGACCTTTCTGTAAGGCTTGCATCACTTTGATGCCTTTCAAACAAACCCCGTTATTTTAAACGAGGCGTGTCAACGGTTTGAAAAATCCACGCAGCCGCGTGGATTTTAAGTGTATTTATTGTCTCCATGAAACATCCTGAGATGCTTTGAGACGACAGAAATGATTTAGACATTAAACAAAAAGTTCATCACATCGCCATCCTTAACGATATAGTCTTTACCTTCTGAGCGCATCTTGCCGGCCTCTTTTGCCCCTTGTTCACCTTTGTAAGAGATGAAATCTTCAAAAGAGATGGTTTGTGCGCGAATAAAACCTTTTTCAAAATCAGTATGGATCTTACCGGCGGCTTGTGGTGCGGTTGCGCCAACCGGGATGGTCCATGCCCGAACTTCTTTTACGCCGGCAGTGAAGTAAGTTTGCAGATTCAGTAACTGATAGCCAGCGCGGATAACGCGATTTAAACCGGGCTCTTCCAGACCAAGTTCAGCCATAAACTCTGCGCGCTCATCATCTTCCAGCTCTGCGATATCCGCTTCTACTGCCGCACAAACCGGTACCACTACGGAACCCTCTTTTTCTGCGATTGCCCGAACCGCATCCAAATGTGGGTTGTTTTCAAACCCTTCTTCGTTGACGTTAGCGATGTACATGGTGGGTTTCAGCGTCAGGAAACTCAGATAACGGATAGTGGCTTTCTCTTCGGTACTGAGATCCAACGCTCGCAGCATACCCGCTTGTTCCAGATGAGGCAGACATTTTTCCAGTACTGCCAGTTCTGCTTTGGCATCTTTATCGCCGCCTTTCGCTTTTTTCTGGACACGATGAATGGCCCGTTCGCAGGTGTCCAGGTCGGAAAGGGCCAGTTCGGTATTGATGATCTCAATATCAGCAGCAGGGTCTACTTGACCAGAAACGTGAATGATATTGTCATTGACAAAGCAGCGCACAACATGACCGATAGCTTCTGTTTCACGAATGTTAGTCAAAAACTGGTTGCCTAAGCCTTCACCTTTTGAGGCGCCTTTTACCAGACCAGCAATATCGACGAATTCCATCGTGGTCGGTAGGATTCGCTGAGGTTTCACAATTTCTGCTAGTTGTTCAAGCCGTGGATCTGGCATAGGGACTACACCGGTGTTGGGTTCAATGGTGCAGAACGGGAAGTTTGCTGCTTCGATACCTGCTTTAGTCAGCGCATTGAATAATGTTGATTTTCCGACGTTAGGCAGGCCAACGATACCGCATTTGAATCCCATGATTTTCACCTTAATTTACTTATAAATCAAAAGGCTGTGTTAGCCTGTTCGATGAGTCAAAAAAAATTGGCGCCATTATACACGGAATGGCGGGCTATCACGATCTTACAGACAAGATTTATCGATTCCATGTCATTAAGCGTTGGCTTTGAAGCTATGTAAGCGATTGATTGCCTTATCCATATCTTGTTTCATCAGAATATCAGTACAACGCAGTGCTTCATCAATCGCATCATCGATCAGCTTTTGTTCACTGGCTGGTGGTTTGCCTAACACAAAGCCGACTACTTTATTTTTGTCGCCGGGATGACCGATACCGATGCGTAAGCGGTGAAAGTTAGGATTATTGCCAAATTTGTTCTGAATATCTTTCAAGCCATTATGACCGCCATGACTACCACCCAGTTTCATTTTTGCTACTCCTGGCGGTAAATCGAGCTCATCATGGGCCACTAGAATTTCATCCGGTTGGATGCGGTAAAAAGAGGCGAGGGCAGCGACAGATTTACCACTGAGATTCATAAATGTTGTCGGGACTAACAGACGAACATCGTGACCGCAGATATTAATTCGGGCGGTATAACCGAAAAATTTACTCTCTTCTTTCAGTGATTGATTGTGGCTCCGAGCAAGCAGGTCAACATACCAGGCTCCGGCGTTGTGTCTGGTCTGGGCATATTCAGCACCGGGATTGGCCAGACCGACGATTAATTTTATGTTACTCACTATTTTTCTTCACTTTTGGCAGTAAAACAAAAAGGAGGATAGTTTACCTGCCGGGTACGACGAGTACAAAGTTCAGTTTGATTGAGCCTTCCTTGTAAGTGATTACTGGTGGTTACAATCGTTAAGTTACTTTTATTATGTAAAATTGTAAAAAGTAATTTAATAAATTTCGCAATTGTAATAGTAAGTGAGGAAATGGATAGAAATAGTTTTGATATATGCCTGGCTTGAAAATATTAGATTTTTATTGTTTTCAGTTATACAAAAATAGTTAACTACCTAAGTTGTAAAAAGGTTTTATTATTATTTTTACTAATTTGACTATAATTAAAACAAATTGCGGGAAATTATTTTTACAGGAATTCAATATGTTGATTATGAAATGATGTTTTTTTAATTTTAGGAGGATATATGAGTCAAAAAAATGATTTTAAAGCTTTTTCTATTAGTAATAATGCTAATGTGGTGAGTCAAGAAGGATATGAAGAAAGCCGGAGTTTGAAGACGGGGTTTCCACCAGATGATATTACTGTTCATTTACTTAATAAGGTATTACGTCAGTCATCGACAATAACATCTGTTTTGGCTAATTTTATCGCAACATATTCCGGCAATGATGTTCTGGATGATGGAGATATCGCTAAACTTATTGTTCAATTAAATAGAGCGTTAGAACAAAAAATCGCAATAGAAGTACCAAGTGCCTCATTAATACAAAAAGGTGTTATTCAGCTCACAGACAAAACCGGCAACAGTGATACCCTCGCGGTAACGCAGAAACTTGTTTCTGATGTAAATGATAATGCTAATAACCGATTGGCAAAAAATCAAAATGGCGCAGATATTCCTGATAAAAACGCGTTTGTGAAAAACCTCGGCTTATCGGAAACAGTGGAATTGGCGAAAAATGCGGTATCGGCCAATGGTGGAAGTTATCCACAGCATTTTAAGTTTAAACAGGTTGAAACACTGCCCATCGAATGTAATTCAGTTATGTTAGTTTCTGAATCTGGTGAAAGACCGGCAGGTAAAATGATTTCGTTTACGCTTTACAATTGGTATGACAATCAGGTTAAAGCAGGTATTGTGCGCGGCGGTAGCGTAGATATTCGTGGATATTCTGTAGATATTAATGGCAGGCGGGTTTTTTCTGTTTCTCCTGCGGGTCAGATTGAAGCTGCATCAGCGAATATAAGAGGGAACGCCGGAGTTTTTAATATAACTCATGACACGGGTAAACATGCATATTGTCAGTTTATTGAAGGAGCAAAAAGAACAGCTTACGTTGGATTTCCAGGTGACGGTTCACCGGATTTTGATATTTGTAACGAAAAAAAATCTGGCAAATTAACAATCGGCGGTGAGTTGGTTGCATATTTTAATAACAATCGGGTCTTTTCTGTTTCTCCTGCTGGTCAGATTGATGCCGGGTCGGCAAATTTAAAAGGGGCCGGAGGCATTTTTAATATAATATATGACACAGGTAGACACGCATATTTTCAGTTTGTTGAGGGAGGAAAAAGAACCGCCTACATTGGGGTTCCAGGTGACGGGTCATCGGATTTTGATATTTGCAACGAAAAAAAATATGGCAAGCTGACAGTTGGCGATAAGTTGAGATATAACGGTAACCCTATTGCAGTTTTTAATGATAATTGCATTGCCGATACTAACGGCAATCTCAAAGTATCCAGCCCCGTAGTGAATATTTATCCAGACGGAACTTATGAGCTAACTCGTGAAGCGGAAGGTATGACTGTTGAGCGGATAGCGACAGGGAAATATCGCATCAGCGGCTGCAACGGTTTTGCTAAAGATGGAGCATGGGGAATTCACGGTGGTACTATTGTTCCGGCAGATAGCAACGGATTAAATCTGATTTGGGTTTGTGAATCAGTAGATCCATCTAATGGCAATATAACCATCGAATGTTATCATCGTCAAAATAAAGATGCGCCGATATTTGCTCAAAATAAACGTGTTAAGAGCGTTAATGGTGATGGAGAAGTC
The DNA here is from genome assembly GCF_038085095.1 of Photorhabdus sp. P32. Classification (NCBI taxonomy): domain Bacteria; kingdom Pseudomonadati; phylum Pseudomonadota; class Gammaproteobacteria; order Enterobacterales; family Morganellaceae; genus Photorhabdus; species Photorhabdus sp. P32. The sequence continues at coordinate 12,265 of NZ_JAZGJN010000190.1, forward strand.
ATTTATTATAATGATGGCGAACTATGCGATATCCCCGATGGACGAGTGATTAATGTTCGAGTTCAACGGCCGGAAAAACCATAATCACTGAGTGCGAGCTCAGTAATTACAAGTATACCTAATAGATTTCGAGTTGCAGCGCGGCGGCAAGTGAACGAATCCCCAGGAGCATAGATAACTATGTGACTGGGGTGAGTGAAAGCAGCCAACAAAGCAGCAGCTTGAAAGATGAAGGGTATAAACAGAAAACCCGTTGGAATACTTGTACAACGGGTTTTCTGCTTATGTTTTTAATGAAAATTGTATAAATATTGAATGCGGTGTTAGAAAATGGTTTCCCGCGGTTTTTGTTTTGCTAAGTGATTACTAATGGTTATCGGCTGATAATTTATTTTCATTATACAAAGTTATAGAAAGTCATTTAATGTGCTCAATAGCTATAACTGAATATAGGGGTAAGAGCTTTATGGTATTACTGATGAACATCAATCGTATTTTTCGTAACTTAATGAGTTATAAGATAAATAAGTGTGCGCTATTCGTCTGTTTTTTATTTGCGGCGCTTATGCTACTAAAAAGTTACCCTGTTTTATCTGAACCAGGAAAGTCTTTGATTGGTGTTGAAAATTGTCAGGAATATCCAGAAGCAGTTATAAAGCATGATATTGATAGAAAAAAACCGATAACCGGACAGGCTAGCAATAAATTACACGAAAACGTTACTCATAAAGAGAAAAAGCAATCAGGTCAGAGGCGGTGTGGTGATTTCTTATCAAAGAGAAGCGCAATAGGAAAAAACGATAGCGATGAAAAACCCAAAATACCCCAGTTATATGAAAATAGTCATAAAGATGATAATCAAAATACTCCCCCTTTAATCCTATCTCGCGGCACTGAACTCCTGGGGTTATTAAATTCAGACCCAAAAAAATTAGCCCAAGATTATGTTGTCAATAAATTAAATAGTCAGATAACCAATAATACTCAGAAATGGTTATCACAGTTTGGTACAGCCAAAATTGATCTAAATATTGATCATCATGGGCATCTGGATGAAAGTTCTGTAGATTTACTCGTTCCTTTCTATGACGATAAAGATCACTGGCTTGTTTACTCTCAATATGGATATCGTCATAAAGATAGCCGTGACACAGTGAATTTAGGGGTTGGAACCCGTTTATTCATAAATAACTGGATGTATGGGGCGAACACTTTTTACGATAATGATTTAACCGGTAATAATAGCCGATTCAGCCTGGGTGGTGAACTGTGGACTAACTACCTAAAAATGTCTGCTAACGCATATTTTCGCCTGAGTGATTGGCATAACTCCCGTGATTTAGCCAATTATTATGAGCGCCCGGCAAATGGTTATGACCTGATTGCCGACATGTATTTACCTTCAATGCCGTCACTCGGCGCCAAAATAAAATATGAACAATATTTTGGTGATAATGTTGCATTATTCGGAACTAACAATAGGCAAAAAGATCCATATGCCGCAACTATTGGGGTAAATTATACCCCGGTTCCACTGATAACAGCAGGAGTTGACTATAAATTAGGGAAAGAGGGAAAAAGCGATGGTATATTTTCATTGAATGTGAATTACCGATTTGGTGTTCCGTTATCAGAACAACTTTCACCAGAAAATGTTTCTTCACTACGAAGTTTGGCAGGAAGTCGTTACGATTTAGTAGAAAGAAATAATAATATTATTTTGAATTATCTGAAAAAACAGCAACATTTTAGGTTACTGGTCCCTGTAATAGAAATTGGTGGTTACGGTGGTGAAATTAAACCAATACAAATTCAATCTGATACTCCATTCAAAAATATCACTTGGGATATACCTGAATTATTCCAGAAGAATGGCGGGATTATAAATATAGAAAGTACTCATGGTTATACAATTCAGTTACCGGAATATCAGCCTGATGGCAAAAATGACTATACCATCACAGGTACAAGTAAAGATGATCAGCAGAGTGTGCAAGTACAAATTCATATATTACAACGTAATATCTCTTTGAGTGTTAATACCACCGATCCTTTAATTGCTGATGGCAATGCGAAATATGTCTATACAGCTACCCTGCTTGGCGCTGACAAAAAGACGCCGATAGAAAATGCTAAATTGGTTTGGGATACGGATAAAAAAGATCCGGGATTAAAATTAAAGCCTGATTCAGAGGCAACAGATAAAAATGGGCAACAGACTGCGACATTAACCAGTACAACACCATTATCCGATATACAAGTCAGCGTCAGTATTAATGGCGAACGTGTTACTACGAATAAAAAAGTCAGCTTTACTGAGTCCAGCAGCAGCTATCGAGTCAGCCGCGTGACGGTGGATAAAGACAGCGGGCTCTATGATAACGGTACCGATACTTATACCTTCACGGCGATGGTGGTGGATGCGTATGACAAACCGGTAGCGGATAAACCG
>NZ_JAZGJN010000191.1:0-14807 GCF_038085095.1 Photorhabdus sp. P32
AGATTGAGCAGGCTGACATAAAAATTAATATTCTCGGTCAGCCGGGCTGCGTATACTACGCTTTTCGCCCGCAGAGTCAAGCGCTTATTCGCTTTTTCTCTGCCCGACCTCACAATGTTTATCAGCGTTGTGTCGGTCAGTGGTGGCGCATTATAGGGGATTCTTCGATGCTGGCAATAATTATTTTGAAAAAAATTGATCGTTTGATTAATCCCACAGCAAAGCTCTACTTTATACCCACTTACCAACAGATTTATCCACATATGACTAGTTGAATGAAAATTTATCGAGCATCACGCAAACGTTTTCGTTACAATTCGGTGGTTAAAATCATCAAGTGATTTTATCTGACTATATTGAAATGTTATTGCAGTGCCCATTTTTTGTGTCCTGATTATAGTGGGTTCTTCCCAATAACATGTTACTGCCTGACAAAATCCAAGGGATCAAATCAATGCAACAGCTTCGTCCAATCCGTCGTGCCCTGCTTAGTGTTTCCGATAAATCAGGGGTTGTTGAATTTGCAAAAGCCTTATCTCAACGCGGTGTCGAATTGCTTTCTACTGGCGGCACAGCTCGTTTACTCGCTGAATCAGATCTAAAGGTTACCGAAGTTTCAGATTACACCGGCTTTCCTGAAATGATGGATGGCCGTGTTAAGACCTTGCATCCTAAAGTACATGGCGGAATCCTTGGCCGCCGTGGACAAGATGATGAAATCATGGCGCAACACCAAATCTCACCGATCGATATGGTGGTTGTGAATCTATATCCATTCGCTCAGACCGTAGCTAAACCGGATTGTACTTTGGCAGATGCTGTTGAAAACATTGATATCGGCGGTCCAACTATGGTTCGTTCTGCGGCGAAGAACCATAAAGATGTAGCAATTGTGGTTAACAGCAATGATTATGAAAAAATCATTGAAGAGATGGACAACAATCAGGGGTCGTTAACACAATCGACTCGCTTCGATTTAGCCATTAAAGCTTTTGAACACACTGCTGCTTATGACAGCATGATTGCTAACTATTTTGGCAAACTAGTTCCTTCTTATTATGGTGATACAACTCAGCCATCAGGACGTTTCCCCCGTACTCTGAATTTAAACTTTACTAAAAAGCAGGATATGCGTTACGGTGAGAACAGCCATCAGGACGCCGCTTTCTATATAGAAGAAAATCTCTCTGAATCATCTATTGCAACTGCAACTCAGTTACAAGGCAAGGCGCTTTCCTATAATAACATTGCTGATACCGATGCAGCGCTGGAATGCGTTAAGGAATTCGCGGAGCCTGCGTGCGTTATTGTTAAGCACGCTAACCCATGCGGTGTAGCAATTGGGAAAGATATCCATGAAGCTTATGATCGCGCATTCAAAACAGATCCAACCTCCGCTTTCGGCGGTATTATTGCTTTCAACCGCGAACTTGACACTAAAACTGCACAAGCCATTATCGACCGTCAATTCGTCGAGGTAATTATCGCTCCTTCAGTAAATAAAGATGTATTACCGGTGCTGGCTACCAAGCAAAATGTCCGCGTTCTGGTATGTGGTGAATGGGAAACCCGAATTGCTGGCCTTGATTTTAAACGAGTTAATGGCGGTCTGCTGGTACAAGATCGCGATCTTGGCATGGTAGCAGCAACTAACTTACGTGTAGTTTCCAAACGTCAACCCACTGAGCAAGAAATGAAAGATGCTCTGTTTTGCTGGAAGGTTGCTAAGTTTGTCAAATCCAATGCCATTGTTTACGCAAAAAATGATATGACCATCGGTATTGGCGCAGGCCAAATGAGCCGTGTCTATTCCGCAAAAATCGCGGGAATCAAAGCAGCCGATGAAGGCTTAGAAGTTCAGGGATGCGCAATGGCGTCTGACGCCTTTTTTCCATTCCGTGACGGCATTGATGCCGCCGCGGCTGTCGGCGTGAGTTGCATTATCCAACCCGGCGGTTCAATCCGTGACGACGAGGTGGTTACTGCGGCTGATGAGCACGGTATTGCTATGATTTTCACCGGCATGCGCCATTTTCGCCACTAATCAATAGCAGGAGTTAATCTGATGAATATTTTAATTGTTGGTAGCGGTGGACGCGAACATGCTCTGGCATGGAAAGCAGCTCAATCTCCTTTAGCTGGTAAAGTCTATGTCGCTCCAGGAAATGCAGGAACTGCTCTAGAAAGCAATCTCGAAAATGTTGACATCTCAGCGACAGATATCAACGGTTTGTTAGTATTTGCTCAAAGCCATGATATTGGACTGACTATCGTTGGCCCTGAAGCACCGTTGGTGATAGGTATCGTCGATGCATTCCAAAAAGCGGGATTGACTATTTTTGGTCCAACTCAAGCTGCCGCTCAATTGGAAGGTTCAAAAGCCTTCACCAAAGATTTTCTGGCTCGCCATCAAATTCCAACTGCGGCTTATCAGAATTTTACCGAAATCGAACCGGCTCTTGCCTACCTGGATAAAGTCGGCGTCCCTATTGTTATAAAAGCTGACGGGCTGGCTGCGGGTAAAGGTGTAATTGTTGCAACGACACTGGAAGAAGCCCAATCCGCGATAAAAGATATGCTAGCCGGAAATGCATTTGGCGATGCAGGCCACCGTATTGTTATTGAAGAGTTTTTAGCCGGTGAAGAAGCTAGTTTTATCGTTATGGTCGATGGCAAGAATGTTATTCCAATGGCAACCAGTCAGGATCATAAACGCGTAGGTGACGAAGACACGGGTCCAAATACCGGCGGTATGGGAGCCTATTCTCCCGCTCCAGTCGTCACCGATGAAATCCACCAGCGTATTATGGAAGAAATTATTTATCCTACTGTTAATGGTATGGCTGCTGAGGGCCATGTCTATACTGGTTTTCTTTATGCCGGTTTGATGATCAACGAAAATGGCGAACCGAAAGTCATTGAATTTAACTGCCGCTTTGGCGATCCGGAAACTCAACCCATCATGATGCGTATGCGTTCTGATCTTGTTGAACTCTGTTTGGCCGGAGCAAAAGGCGAGCTTGCTGGTAAAACTTCTCATTGGGATGAGCGCCCTGCTCTGGGGGTAGTACTTGCTGCCGGCGGGTACCCTGCTGATTATCGCAAAGGGGATATTATTCATGGCTTGCCCCAACAAGAAAATGAAAGCAGCAAGGTTTTCCATGCAGGTACAGCAATGCAAGGCAATGACGTGGTTACCGCAGGTGGACGCGTTCTGTGTGCTACAGCATTGGGAGAAACTATTATAGATGCACAGAGAAATGCTTACCAACAAGCAGAAGAGATTGAATGGAATAGCTGTTTTTACCGCAAGGATATCGGATATCGGGCAATTAACCGGTTGAAGTAATCATAAAATTGACGAAGGTCAGAGGCTGTCCTTCGTCGGTTCCCAACGACAAAAGTCATTATTGGCTACCAACAATAATTCGCGACCAGCAGGCGCTTCCAACCAGGCAATAGTTAATTGGCCGTAGCTGCTTTTTTCGCGCTGCTCAAGCCATGATCTCGCGTAAGGTTCAAACTCGACAGAAATCGTTTCACCTGCACAAGTAGTGACTTTACCGTTATTCCAGCGCCCTTGCATCAAACGCACATTTCCCACTATTAACGCATCACTTAATTCAAGCGTCCGTTTAGCGTCAAACTGCATACGAACAATATCATCGCTGGAAAGTAATTCACGCCGCGTTTTCGACTGTTTTTGCATAAAAATCACATCACCGGATTTATCCAAACGAAGCTGTTCAGACAGTGGATTTTTATCATTCAAAATCTCACGACGAATTTGGCGCAAATCGCCCTGCTTATATTCATAAAAAGTCACGACGGTATTGTCATTACGGTAGGGGCTGTACACACTCATCAGCACCTGAGGTTTACTATTCTGATCGTTGAGACGCCACAAGCGGACAACGCCATCATCGGCAATGAATCCACTTGCGCTGAAAGAAGGTTCTTTAGGTTGATTGGTACAGGCGCTGAGCGCGAAGACGAATCCTAGTGTCATCAGCCCCTGACGAACCAACAAAAGGGGATAAATAATACCCCTTCTATTTTTTCTTTTTTGCAATGAAATTATTTAACTGCGTCTTTCAGAGCCTTACCAGCAGAAAATGCAGGTACGTTTGCAGCCGCGATTGTAATTTCTTTACCGGTTTGCGGGTTGCGACCAGTACGTTCTGCACGGTGGTTAACTTTGAAAGTACCAAAACCGACCAGTTGTACTGAATCGCCCGCTTTCAGGGATTCGGTGATTGCATTCAAAGTTGATTCCAGAGCAGCTTTTGCCTGAGCTTTAGTCAGGTCTGTGCTTTCTGCGATTGCATCAACTAATTCAGTCTTATTCATAGATTATCCTTACAGTGTGTTTATCGTTTGCAAAGCATCGAGTGCGACGGATATGCCGAATGACAGCACCCCTGCATACACGCACCGATAGCCACTTCTTTTCACCCCCCAAATGTAGAACAGAGTGGGGGCAAAAGTGAAGCCTTTGAGCATGGCATTTAAAGCATTAAATCACGTTTTTTCACTTTACTGCGTTAAATTTATACCAATGTTACTCGTTCCTGACTCCCGGAGGTCAGCTTTCAATCCTTTAATCAACTCAATATCCCGCTCTTCGCAGCTAACCAATAAGCGATAAATTTCCCATTGGATATCCCACTCTTGTTCAATAGCAGGTAACATTCTCAGTTCTTCATCGGTCATTTCTTTTCCGGCCTGAGTCATTTCAAGCATCGCAACGGTGCGAATTGAAATTTCACTCACTGCAATTGCATGCTCCAATGTTTCACCACTCAGACGAGCATGAATAGTTTCCCCTAATGCAATACATGCATCAATTGCCGGGTACACACCATAAATATCGTAATCATCCGCTGAGGGAATAACTTGTTCCAACTTTTCCAGCTGATTATCAAAATTCACCTTGGCATCTTTTACAACTAATATTTCCCATACCAAATCCAGAATACGGCGGTAAAGAGCAGGTTCTGCAAACGCTGTCTGGCGACAGAACATCTGGTAATTTGGATACATCCGCTCGCACAGACTTGCCATAAAGGTCAGATGCTGCCAGCCTTCAAGTTTTTCCAGCCGTAAATGTATCGGGTTTCGTAACATTAGTTTTTACTCATTATGCACAATTTGCTCCGCAGTTTACCTGAAATTCAAGAATATCCACACGCTTACACCGAATTTAAGGATTTTTCTGTATCATTTGTTCAAAAAATGGCCTATTTGAGGCTGCGCCATCTGCCCAACGGGTTGTTTCAGGCAAGCGATAACCTTTCATACAACGTTCCACCCATAGCAATGCACTATCAAGACTGACTCGGTGCCCTGTAGAAATATACAATGGATTACAACGTTTTTTACTTCGCCATACCCAACCAATCTGTTCCTCTTTATCAAACAAAGGTTGGCAACTGCCGGGCTGTTCTCCCAATGGCTCACTTTCACCACATAAACGACGTTTCGCCACACCAATGGTAGGTACATTCGCCAATAAACCAAAATGGCTGGCAACACCTAAACGGCGTGGATGAGCAATGCCATGACCATCCACCATCACCAGATCAGGTATGTGTTTCAACAACTGCCAGGCAGCCATCAATGCAGGGTATTCACGGAAAGAGAGTAAACCGGGGATATAAGGCAGCGTAGTGTCAATGCGGGCTACCTGATATTCCACCAGTTCAAGGGTAGGATAAGAAAGAACCGCTATCGCTGCGCGAGTAATCGCCCCCTGTTGTTCGAAACCCACATCAGCGCCAGCAATCAATTTAGGTGGGGAAAAATCATCATAACGGATAACTTGTTGAGCTTTTTCTATTTGTTCCTGACGTAACGCTTTCGTATTAATCATATTTTTACTGATGATATTTAGCTGAAAGTTTATGTACCGCCTCAACAAATACACCCGCGTGTTCCGGCAGCACATCCTGATGGATACCATGACCAAGGTTAAAGACATGACCAGAACCTGTCCCAAAACCTTGCAAAATTGTCGAAACTTCCTGTTCAATCCGCTCTGGAGAAGCGTATAACATGGATGGGTCCATGTTGCCCTGCAAAGCGACTTTATTTCCCACACGACGGCGTGCATCGGCAATATCTGCCGTCCAGTCCAAACCAAGCGCATCACAACCGGTTTCAGCCATTGCTTCCAGCCATTGCCCGCCACCTTTAGTAAACAGTGTCACCGGCACACGACGACTTTCATTTTCACGGATCAGGCCATCAACAATTTTGTGCATATAATGCAAGGAAAACTCCCGATAATCCCGCCCCGTCAATACTCCCCCCCAAGTATCGAAAATCATTACAGACTGAGCGCCTGCTTTAATCTGAGCATTGAGATAAAGAATAACGCTGTCTGCCAGCTTATCCAGCAACAAATGCATTACGGTAGGTTCGGCATACATCATTTTTTTGATTTTAGTGAATGCTTTACTGCTGCCACCTTCCACCATATAAGTCGCCAGTGTCCACGGACTACCGGAAAAGCCAATCAAAGGAACCTGACCCGCCAACGCCTTACGAATCGCGCGTACTGCATCCATCACATAACCCAGTTCCATTTCTGGATCAGGCACCGACAGTTTTTCCACATCAGCACGACTGAAAACCGGAGATTTAAAACGTGGCCCCTCGCCTGCTTCAAAATAGAGCCCCAGTCCCATAGCATCAGGAATGGTGAGAATATCAGAGAAGAGAATCGCCGCATCCAGCGGATAACGCCGCAAAGGTTGTAAAGTAACTTCACAAGCGAGTTCAGTGTTTTTACACAAAGAAATAAAATCACCGGCTTCAGCACGAGTAGCTTGATACTCAGGTAAATAGCGGCCAGCCTGGCGCATCATCCAAACAGGTGTAACATCAACGGGTTGACGTAGTAAAGCTCGCAAATAACGGTCGTTTTTCAGCTCATTCATGACAGGCTCCATCTATTTATTGGCCGCAATATAATCTGACTACAATGATTAGACGCCATTGTAACATGATAGGTAGATCTCTCCCGTTGAATTGCGCAACTGTACATTATGTATTTCGGCACAGAGCAACCGTATCTTCAATCAGCCGACGGGCAATAGTATTGTGTGGCGGAATCAATGGCAGTTGATCATAGTGATACCAATCTGCGCTAATTAGCTCTTTCGGATCATGGCGAATCTCACCACCGTCATAATCAGCCAGAAATGCCATCATCAATGAATGAGGAAAAGGCCACGGTTGAGAAGCCACATAACGTAAGTTGCGAATTTTAATATTACTCTCTTCCATCACTTCACGGGCCACAGCTTCTTCGAGTGTTTCACCGACTTCAACAAATCCCGCAAGAACTGTATATATGCCTCCACGATGACGTTGGTGTTGAGCCAGCAAAATATGATCATCCCGACGAATACCGACAATAATACAAGGTGCAATCTGCGGATAATAACGTTCATGGCAGTGATGACACAAACAAGCCCATTCATTAATACTATGATGCATTTCACTACCGCAATAACCACAATATTGATGAGAGCGATAAAACTCCGCCAATTGCACTCCCCGGCCAGCTAATTGAAATAAACCGCGCTCACTTGAAATAATGTTTCGTAAAGAAACCATATTTGCAGCCATTTTCTGACGAATAAGCCAAACTTTCTCACCTTGCCACTCACCAATAGGCAAGGCTATTTTTCCTTGCAGAGACCATTGAGTTGCCATGCCAAAAGGTAATTCGCCTTTAGGGAGCCAAATACGATTTTCATCGCTGATAACCCACCAGCCCCGTTCTATATCTGTTACTTGTTGTTGCATCATCATTATGGGATCTTAATTTTAATATCTGTATAAATCATACGCTTTTTAATCAAAAAAGCGTGCTTTATTACTATTGCCATATACCATATTGCTCGATTTAACTGTAATAAGCGTTATTCTCAACTATCAATATACTTTGACCTGAGGAGCACAACACCATGTCACAACTGCTTGCCGTGTTTGATCTGGATGACACCTTAATTTCCGGGGATTCCAGCGCTATATGGACAGGGTTTTTATGGGAAAAAGGCATCATTACTGATCCAAGTTTTATCGAAGCAGATAAAAAAATGATGGCTGATTACAACGCTGGTTCACTGGATATGAGTGGTTATCTGGCATTTAGCCTGCAAACACTGCATCAAATTCCACAACAACAAGTTGACCTTTGGCTAACTGAATTTGTTAACGAAAAAATCAGACCTCGATTTTACCCGCAAGCCAAAGCTCTTGTTGCTGAGTATCAACAGCAGCAAGTCCCAGTGATGATCATCTCAGCTACAGTTTCTTTTATTGTGAAAAAGATTGCTATCGAATTGGGCATTCACACTGCTCTGGGCATTGATATGGTGGTGGAAAATGGCTGTTATACCGGCCAAATAGACGGTATTGCGACTTTTCGTGAAGGGAAAGTCGAACGAATAAAACAGTGGCTGGAACAACAAAATAATTATCCTGAAATTATTCGTTTTTACAGTGATTCAATTAATGATCTACCAATGTGTCAATTTGCCGATGAGGTAATTACGGTCAATGCCGATACCCGTTTAAAAACCCAAGCACAACAACATGGCTGGAAACAATTAATCTGGTCACTGTAAATACTTTCAATCAGTAAGGGTTGTAGTTTTCACAATCCCTTCTATACTACTGCTTACTTTCTTGTCGGAGTGCCTAGCGTAAGCTGTCTTATCGCAGCATACACAGGCTGAGACCGTTAATTCGGGATCCGCGGAACCTGATCGGGTTAATACCTGCGAAGGGAACAAGAGTAATCAACCGCTGTCAGCCCACCCAATTTTTCACGGGTCTGTCCAGCCATCAATTATTACTCCCTGCGAGCTCCAGACAAGCAACTTTCCCAATAACACAGTTAGGAATTTGCTATGTCTCATAATAATGTTATCCCTACAACCGATATCTCGCCAAAACCCAATCCGGCACGCCCACGTAAAGCACAACGTGATGCTGCTCAAGAATTTATTAATTCTATTCAAGGAGTGACATTCCCAAATTCACGACGAATTTATCTTCAAGGTTCCCGCGACGATATCCAAGTTCCAATGCGTGAAATCCAATTATCGCCCACGTTAATTGGCGGCACCAAAGAAGAGCCTCAGTATGAAGAAAACGAAGCCATCCCGGTTTATGATACTTCCGGCGCTTATGGCGATCCTGATGCCAAACTGGATGTACATGTTGGGTTAACCAAACTACGCCAACCGTGGATCGCCGAACGCCAAAATACTGAACCTGTCGCTACCCTCAGTTCCGATTTTACGCAGCAACGCCTGACGGATGCCGGTCTCGATCATTTGCGTTTCAATAATCGCCCCCATCCATTAAAAGCCCGTAAAGGCAAATGCGTTACTCAACTGCACTACGCCCGTAAAGGCATCATCACACCGGAAATGGAATTTATCGCACTGCGGGAAAATATGGGACGCGAACGTATCCGCGGTGATGTGTTACGCCAACAACATGCTGGACAAAGTTTTGGCGCTCAGTTGCCGGAAAATATCACGCCAGAATTTGTCCGTCAGGAAGTCGCAGCCGGTCGGGCAATTATTCCCGCCAATATTAATCACCCTGAATCAGAACCGATGATTATTGGTCGCAATTTTCTGGTGAAGGTTAACGCTAATATCGGTAACTCTTCTGTCACCTCTTCTATTGAGGAAGAAGTAGAAAAGTTAATCTGGTCTACTCGTTGGGGCGCAGATACGGTCATGGATCTCTCTACTGGCCGTTATATCCACGAAACTCGCGAATGGATCTTACGTAACAGCCCGGTTCCCATCGGTACAGTCCCTATTTATCAGGCACTGGAGAAAGTCAATGGCGTAGCGGAAAATCTCACCTGGGAAATATTCCGTGATACCTTGCTGGAACAAGCAGAACAAGGGGTAGATTACTTCACCATTCATGCCGGTGTACTGCTTCGCTATGTACCGATGACAGCCAAACGCCTCACTGGAATTGTTTCCCGCGGTGGTTCAATTATGGCGAAATGGTGCCTGTCTCATCATCAAGAAAACTTCCTCTACCAACATTTCCGTGAAATTTGTGAAATCTGCGCCGCTTATGATGTTTCCCTATCATTGGGAGACGGCCTACGCCCCGGCTCTATTCAAGATGCCAACGATGAAGCGCAGTTTGCAGAACTACACACATTAGGTGAACTGACCAAAATTGCCTGGGAATATGATGTTCAGGTGATGATCGAAGGTCCGGGACATATTCCTATGCAGATGATCCGCCGCAATATGACGGAAGAATTGGAACATTGCCACGAAGCCCCTTTCTATACCCTTGGCCCACTCACAACAGATATTGCACCCGGTTATGACCATTTCACTTCCGGCATCGGCGCAGCCATGATCGGCTGGTTTGGCTGCGCCATGCTCTGTTATGTAACGCCAAAAGAACACCTCGGTTTGCCAAACAAAGATGATGTTAAACAAGGGCTGATTACCTACAAAATTGCTGCTCACGCCGCCGATCTCGCCAAAGGCCATCCGGGCGCGCAAATCCGCGATAACGCCATGTCTAAAGCACGTTTTGAATTCCGTTGGGAAGATCAATTTAATCTGGCGCTCGATCCCGATATTGCTCGCGCCTATCACGATGAAACCCTGCCACAAGCCTCCGGTAAAATTGCGCATTTCTGTTCTATGTGCGGGCCTAAATTCTGTTCTATGAAGATTTCTCAGGAAGTACGCGATTACGCTGCGGGTATGGAACAGATGTCTGAAGCATTCCGCGCCCACGGTAGCGAGTTGTATCACAGCGTAGAGGATGTATCCCATGAACAATCTGCCTAACGCGCCATTCGCCCCAACTAAACACAGATTGGGGCTGTATCCAGTCGTGGATTCGCTAGAGTGGATTTCCCGTTTGTTAAAAGCAGGCGTCACCACAATTCAGTTGAGAATTAAAGATCTACCAGAAGATCAAGTGGAGGAAGACATTCAACAAGCCATTATGCTCAGCCGCCAATATAACGCTCGTTTGTTTATTAACGACTACTGGCGACTGGCAATAAAGCATGGCGCTTATGGTGTCCATCTGGGGCAGGAAGATTTAGCGATCGCTGATCTAAGCGCCATCCAAAAAACGGGATTGCGGTTAGGCATCTCTACCCACGATGAACAAGAGTTGGCGCTAGCAAAATCTCTGCGGCCGTCTTATATCGCTCTCGGCCACATTTTCCCAACCACGACCAAAGAGATGCCATCTTCCCCACAAGGACTGGAAGCACTGAAACGGCAGGTAGAAAACACACCAGACTATCCCACTGTCGCCATCGGCGGCATTTCTCTTGAGCGCGTACCGGATGTCATTGCAACGGGAGTCGGCAGTGTGGCGCTGGTGAGCGCAATTACCAAAGCAAAAGATTGGCGTCAGGCAACTGCACAACTGCTTCATCTGGTTGAAGGCATTAAGTTGAAGGGATAGAGAGGTTCTTATGCTGAATGATCAAGAATTTATGCGTTACAGCCGACAACTGTTACTCGAAGATATTGGCCCGGAAGGGCAGGAAAAACTGAAATCCAGCCGCGTACTGATTGTCGGACTGGGCGGGCTAGGCGCTCCCGCTTCTCTCTATCTGGCCGGGGCAGGTGTGGGAACAATTTATCTCGCTGATGATGACCAATTGCACATCTCCAATTTACAACGGCAAATACTTTACCGCACCGAAGAGATCCCTTCTGCAAAAGCTGAACTTGCAGCCAATCAACTCAATGCATTGAATCCGTTGATAAAAACAATAGTCCTTAATCAACGTCAAAACCTGGAATCTCTGATAACAATCGTAAAACAAGTCGATCTGGTTCTCGATTGCAGTGACAACATGACAACCCGCCACGCGATCAATGCTGCTTGTGTGGCAACGCGAAAACCATTAATTAGCGGCAGCGCTGTCGGTTTTAGCGGCCAACTTATGGTATTTGAACCCCCTTATCTTCATGGCTGCTATAGTTGTCTCTACCCTGAACAGGAAGAACCACTACGAAATTGCCGAACTGCGGGGGTATTAGGTCCGGTAGTCGGTATTATCGGCACATTACAGGCATTAGAAGCCATCAAAATGTTAACTGGGCTTCCCTCTCCGTTAAGCGGCAAACTCCGACTGTTTGATGGTAAACAGCAAAGCTGGAGCACACTACAGCTTAACCCGTCGCAGCAATGCCCGATTTGCGGAGATATTAGATGAAAATTACGGTAAACGACCAGCCGATGGAGCTTATGGCTCCTCTGGCTATACAGCAATTGCTAGAACAACTTGAACAAATACAACCGGGAATGGCGCTGGCTATTAATCAAACCATTATTCCGCGTTCAGAGTGGAATACGCATCGAATTAATGATGGAGACAATATCCTTTTATTTCAGGCTATTGCTGGAGGTTGATATGTTAAAAATTGCTGATACGACTTTTCATTCCCGTCTATTTACCGGTACAGGCAAATTCGCCAATGCAAATTTAATGACTCAGGCTATAGCCGCTTCCGGCAGCCAGCTTGTCACGATGGCGATGAAACGTATTGATTTGCAGAGCGGTAATGACGCTATTTTGGCGCCATTGCAGAAACTTGGCGTTAAATTGCTGCCAAATACTTCCGGGGCCAAAACCGCAGAAGAAGCCCTGTTTGCTGCTCGTCTGGCCCGTGAAGCACTGGCGACCAACTGGATCAAATTGGAGATCCATCCTGATGTGAAATACTTATTGCCTGACCCGGTTGAAACCCTCAAAGGCGCAGAAATGTTGGTTAAAGACGGGTTTGTCGTTCTGCCATATTGCAGTGCTGATCCCGTTTTGTGTAAGCGTCTGGAAGAAGTGGGTTGCGCGGCGGTCATGCCTTTAGGCGCACCGATCGGCTCCAATCAGGGGCTACTCACCCGAGATTTCCTGCAAATTATTATCGAGCAAGCACAAGTGCCGGTGGTCATTGATGCCGGCATCGGTGCGCCAAGCCATGCATTGGAAGCGATTGAACTGGGCGCGGATGCCGTATTAGTCAACACTGCCATTGCCGTTGCGCGTAATCCAGTCAAAATGGCTCAAGCCTTCAAAATAGCGATTGAAGCGGGTGAATTATCCTATCAAGCGGGCCTGGCAAGTCCAAAACAACATGCTGTCGCATCCAGTCCATTGACCGATTTTCTAGGGGCATTTTGATGATTCATCATCTTATGAGCGGTAGTTTTAGTTACCGCTGGCAGCAATTGGACTGGGATGATATTACCCTTCGCATTAATAGCAAAACTGCGCAGAATGTTGAACGGGCATTAAGCAGTCACAAATTAAATCTGGATGATTTCATGGCCTTGCTATCTCCGGCAGCGAAACCCTATATCGAACCACTGGCACAACGGGCACAGAAACTGACTCGTCAACGCTTCGGTAACACCGTTGGTTTTTATGTACCACTTTATCTCTCCAATTTGTGTGCCAATGACTGCACCTATTGCGGATTCTCAATGAGCAACCGCATCAAACGCAAAACACTGAATAAAGATGAAATTATTGCCGAATGTCAGGCGATTAAAGCGTTAGGCTTCGACAACCTGTTATTAGTCACTGGAGAACATCAGAGCAAGGTTGGTATGGATTATTTCCGCCGCTATCTGCCGCTTATCCGCGAATATTTCAGTTCGATAATGATGGAAGTCCAGCCCATGACGCAGGAAGAGTACTCAGAATTAAAAACTCTGGGGCTAGATGGTGTGATGGTTTATCAGGAAACCTATCATGAGCCAACTTACCTGTTGCATCATCTACAAGGTAAGAAACGGGATTTTCACTGGCGATTAGCAACACCCGATCGCCTTGGCCGTGCAAAAATCGATAAAATCGGTTTAGGAGCACTGATTGGTCTCTCTAGTCATTGGCGAACAGACTGCTATATGGTGGCTGAGCATTTATTCTTTCTGCAACGTACATACTGGCAGAGCCGTTACTCTATTTCATTCCCACGTTTGCGGCCCTGCGCTGGAGGCATTGAGCCCGCATCGCTGATGAGTGAAGCAGAACTGGTACAACTGATTTGTGCTTTTCGGCTATTTGCGCCAGATGTTGAGCTTTCTATTTCTACCCGTGAATCTCCATTCTTCCGCGATCATGTCATACCACTGGCAATCAACAATGTTAGCGCTGGTTCGAAAACCCAACCCGGTGGTTACGCAGATAGTAGCCACGAAGAATTGGAGCAATTTACTCCGCATGATAACCGTTCTGTCTATCAGGTCGCGGACGCGTTAATTAAAGCCGGGTTACAACCAGTCTGGAAAGATTGGGATGGTTATTTAGGTCGATAATTTAATTTTCTTCCTTCTCAAATAATTCAATTTTAGATAAAAGCCCTTTACAGGCAATAACTTCAGGGAATAGGTTTATACCCGTCATCTTTCAAGTTGCCTCTTTGTTGGCTGCACTCACTCACCCCGGTCACATAGTTCTCTATGCTCCCGGGGATTCGCTCCTTTGCCGTCGCGATGCATCTTGAAATCCATAGGGTATATAAGCCAATTGAACACATAAAAATATCATACAATAATTCCTCATATCATGATTAACCATAAAATAATTTACATTTAAAATATCCCTCCTGAATATAAAATCAAATCTTTTATCTCTATAAATATAACCAATATTATAAAATTTATTTCAATCATTAATAGCCTATTGTAATATGGTCATTCTATACATAGTTTTTCCTGCCACACATATATACCCCTCACAAATATAAGAATATAAGAATATA
>NZ_JAZGJN010000192.1:0-15208 GCF_038085095.1 Photorhabdus sp. P32
TGAAATCCATAGGGTATATTCTACTGCTTCAATTATCTATTTTACTGACTTTAAAAACAATAATCTAAAAAAACAAAAATACGACATTAAAGATTCTATGAAAACAACCAATAAATTAGTTATTTTTAGTGCTTTTTCCAGTTTAGTGATAATCAATGTTTGTTTTTTTCTATCCTTAATGATTATGCCAGCAATGCGAAAAAAATACTTTGAACATATTGATATGATTCAAATGTATATCATATTATTGATTATATGGTTCCCCTGTGCAATTGGGATCATGAAAGTCATCAAATCTGCACTTTTAACCAAAAGAATCATGGTAGGTAATATCATGCAATTATTCTCTCTCGGATTCTGTTTACTTGGCATTATGATAAATTCTGGCATACTCTATTTATTATTTACAATTATGGTATTTTTAGCTAATATCATTATGCAACCTGTTTTTTTCTCTTATCTGGGGTTATATTCAAAAAATTCTCTTTATACTTTGGGTATGCAATCAGGGATTTATGTATTTATTACTATGATCATTCTTTTTTATACTATTTATTTAGGTGTTGATATTAAAGAAATCGTTGCTGGATTTACAATATTATTAATTTCATCAATAGTTATCTCGACTATTTTTCTCTTTACTACTAATTATAAAAAACAATAAAGCTAGCGTAATTATTATATTAAAATACTTATTGTTAATGGAGAATAAAAAGCACCTTAAAGTGCTTTTTATACAACTATTGATAACAAGCAATAAAGATACAATAATCATACCCTCTATTAGCCTGCTAATACCTTTTTATTTCTAAAGTAAGTACTTAGTAAAGTAAAGAAAGTAAAAAGTATCAGTAATATCCAACTTAAGTTATAACTACCTGTAATATCTCTTAATATCCCTACTAATGGCGCAATAACAATCACAGAGACTTGGTTAGCTGTCATAGCCAAACCCAAAGCAAATCCCATCCTATCTTTAGGGGCTGTGTCTGCTATATAAGCTACCCAAGGGCCATACCAACCTACCCCAAAGAAACCAAGTAAGATCATTAATGGGAATAAAAAATAATAACTATCGGTTTTAATAAAAAATAAAATAGCGATTCCAATTAAAGAACAAAATAAACAACATAATACTTGAAAATATCTATTTGTTTTTGTTCTGTCACTCCAAGCAGCTAAGGCTATTCTTCCTATAACCCCAGAGATAAGAGCTGAGAATAATAAAGTTGCACCTATAGATGGAGAAATTTTTAGCTCTTCATAAAAATAAGAAATTAGATAAATAACCACACTATATTGAATAGCTGTTAAACAAGCGCCAGACAACATAATATTAAACATCGCAGGTTCTTTGACCATCAATATTTTATTTCTGATAGTCGATATAATATTAATGTGCCGTATTTTCTTTGCTCTAGGATCTTTATCTTTATAAAATATAAAAAAAAGTGCAGCCCCAAAAATAGCAATACATCCACTAGCAAAGAAAGCAAAATGCCAATTAAAACGAATTGCCAAAAATGGTAGAATTAAACTTGCCAAAGCCCCTCCTAAGGGCAATCCTGCTTGTCTAATCCCCATAGCAAAACCTAACTGACTTTTCGGAAACCAATTAGAAACGGATTTGGCCCCACCTGGTTGCGCAGAGCTATATCCAATCCCAAGAATAAATAAGAGTATGAGAATTGCATAATAGCTATCAAAAAATAGGGTAAAACATAGAGTCATTCCAACCAAGAAAACACCTATACTTACCACGTACTTTTCATTAAACCTATCAAGTAATTCTCCAGCTACTAGTAAGCCAAATAATGGTGCAAGTTGGGCAGACGATACTAGTAACCCAATTTGGAATGCAGATAACGACATCTGTTGCTGCAATAATGGAGCGATAGAACCTATTCCTTGAACAAAAAAACATGCACATGCCTGCGTTATCGTAGCTATAAATAACACTGTCCATTTATAACTTTCAATATTTTGATTTATCACGAATTAACTATCCTAGAAGATATTTATAAAAAACCACTATATGTATATGGAAAAGTAAAGTTATCAGCCTTACTTTGTTCTGTTAAGAATAAAAATTTCTGAATTCCCTTTTGAGAGTTAATTTGGCTAATCACCTGATAAAGGGAGTTGACGGCATCATAGGCAGGAGCCACCCATTCCTTAACATTTTTAAAAATATACTTTAATTCATCTTTAATATTAGGAAAGTGAGTGCATCCTAAAATCACGACATCCACATTATCAACTTCCTCCTTTGTCATTAATCTTAATATTAAACTTTCTATATCATTGGTTTTTAATGATATTCCTCTTGATTTCAAGATGCATCGCGACGGCAAGGGAGCGAATCCCCGGGGGCATAGATAACTATGTGACTGCGGTGAGTGAGCGCAACCAACAAAGAGGCAACTTGAAAGATGACGGGTATAAACGTTATTCATGCTGATCTTTTTTCGTTTGCGACAAATACTAACTTTCTTGTTGTTTCCGCACGAAGCATATTTAAGGTTAGACATATACAAGCCAGAATTTTTGCAACATCACCACGATGGTACCAAGCATCTTCGTTCATCAATACATCTAAAACTCAACACACGCAATGGTGAGTAGGCCGCGAAAACCTCCCTCGCAGCCTCCAACAGATAAAGTATGTGAATCTCTCAATTCATACCACTCCCACCAAGTAAGCGCGCCTACTATTCTTGCTTACTCGTGGACAAACAGCCTTGGGTTCTTGACACTTACCGTCCGCTTCGTACTAATTACTATCACATTCCAAATTGGGGATAATACCTTGCCAGCCAAATTGTTGTATTAAATGCTGCCATGATGCATCCCATTTCGCCGTAAGCGATAATTTCTCACCCGTAACAGGGTGATCCAACTCAAGACAACTAGCATGAAGCATCAACCGGCTGGTTTGATAATGAATGGTAACTCCTCTGTTTTGCCGTAAATCGCCATGTGTCGTATCACCAATAATTGGGTGACGAATATGTGCCATATGGCGTCTCAATTGATGTTTTCGGCCTGTTTTCGGTGTCAATTCCAACAAACTAAAGCGTGATGTAGGATAACGGCCTATCTCTACCGGGCATTCTACCGTTGCCAGTGGTCGGTAATAAGTCACACAAGGCTGGGCCTCTTTATCGCCATCTGCAAATTTATCCGCGATCTTATCCAGTTCCTCAACCAGAGCGTAATCAACAATCGCTGATTCCAACACATAACCGCGCACAACAGCATGATAAGTTTTTTGTAACTGATGATGTTCAAACTGTTGGGAAAGCTGACGGGCAACATCGCTAGAAAGCGCCATCAGCAATACGCCTGACGTTGGCCTATCCAGACGGTGTACCGGGAAAACATGTTGACCAATCTGATCACGCAATGTTTGCATAACAAAGACCGTTTCATGACGCGCCAACCAGCTACGATGAACCAGCCATCCCGCAGGCTTGTTAACCGCCACAATATGATCATCCTGATATAATATTTCCAACATATCAGGCATTATCCTGCATAAATAAGCGATCCAACGCACGAAGATGTTCAAGCAGTTGCTGGTAATGCCCGGTAGTATCTTCTTTATAAGACTCCTCAAAGTAAGGCGCGATAGCAAATGCTGTAGGCAACGCCAATCCCTGCTCCAACAATGCATACATTCTCGGAATTAATACCCACTGCAACCACTCTTCGGCTAACATCGTATCAATGGAAAATGGCTCAACACTTTCGAAAGCTTCCGGTCTAGGCGGATGACTCTGCCACAAGTCAATTGCCCTCATGGCTTCTTCAATTAACTGTAATTTATGCAGAATTTGTTTTGCAGTACTCATATTTTCAGTCTGACTCAGTTTTTATTCAAAACAACCAAGTTCGCAAGAATACCATCGATACCCCTTAAGCTGAAAATTTGCTTACTCCGCCAAATAAGAGAAGGGAGCGAACAAGCGCTCCCCTTAAGTTGATTTTATAGCAGTCCCGCTAATAATATGCTCCCTGCTCACTCCTTGAAAAATTGTCCCTAGTTGGTTATCCCTTTCCCATCATTTTATTTATGTTGCATACGATCCTGTTATGCATTGCGTCATCCTGACCATCATCACTTATCTATCCTTGAGAAATTGTGCGCAATGATTCCTTTCCTGCTGAGGACAGCATGAATTAATTCGTTCGATGAAACAAGCTACACATACTGGAACCAGTAAGTGAGGAGAGGGAATAAAATCTGTGATTATTTATAGCCTATTGAAATAAAATGAAAATAATAAACTAACGTGAAACTCACAAAAGTAAACAATGATATCTCTTACATGAAGTGTAAGAGATATCTTACAAATGCAACGTTAAAAATCCGGGCCTAACAAATAAAGACAGGTTTAATTGCACCAAGAAACCCAATTAAGTCGGTAAATAACCGCGTTCGTTTATGGCTGCCAAATTGCTCCAACATCACTTCACCGGTCAAATTACACAGAGAAATGATACCCATATCATCTGATTCCATCGTCGCAATAAATGCCGTTGGCGGCAGTTTCAGCCGC
The DNA here is from genome assembly GCF_038085095.1 of Photorhabdus sp. P32. Taxonomy (NCBI): domain Bacteria; kingdom Pseudomonadati; phylum Pseudomonadota; class Gammaproteobacteria; order Enterobacterales; family Morganellaceae; genus Photorhabdus; species Photorhabdus sp. P32. The sequence continues at coordinate 4,563 of NZ_JAZGJN010000192.1, forward strand.
TTCTGCGTCACCAAATGTCCTATCAGGTTTTCCTGTAAACGGATAAAGTCATCTTCACTCCAGACCTGAATCAAACTAAGCCGTTGACCTTCAAACGTTACCGTCATATCACCGGCCAATTGTGATGTATAAAAATCATGAATTGCCGGTTGTAATTGAATATCCAGTGCAACTTCGACGCTATTCAGCTTATCCTCTAAAGGAAAAGGCTGTGGAAGCCAATAAACTATGTTGTCGCCAGTCTGGGTAATACAAGGTGATGGTACACCATAAAGTTCACGGCTGGCAGGAGGAGCTCCAGTTTCCTTCTGCCACAAATCGATATAACAACGGGTAAAATTAGACAACGCTTCTGTAACATTAGAAATCATATTATTTTCAACCGGTAACTGTTAGGGTGTACTTAGCAATTTTATAGTAAACCAAAGATAGTAAACTGAGCGAACAAATAAAATTCAGACAGACGCGCTAACTTGCTAAACTTAAGCCATCACTACTATCAGATTTTGAGGAATAACATGTCGTTATATCGGGATCACCAAGCTCTTGAGCAACTTACACTGGGTAAGACCACTTTATATCGTGACCAATATGATGCCAGCTTATTGCAAGCTGTACCCCGCAATATGAACCGTGAACCGATGGAAATTTTCCCGGATAATTTGCCGTTTCACGGCGCTGATATCTGGACGCTATATGAACTGTCATGGCTGAATAGCCGCGGTTTGCCACAAGTTGCTGTCGGGCATGTCAGTTTAAATGCAACAAGTAAAAACTTGATTGAATCTAAAAGCTTTAAGCTCTATCTGAACAGCTTTAACCAGACTCGTTTTGAAAGCTGGCAAGTCGTTGAAGAAACACTACAACGCGATCTGGCCGCTTGTGCTGAAGGCGAGGTGGAAGTGACGCTTCATCATTTAGATCATTTCAATAACCAGCCAATCTCTGCTTTTACAGGTGAATGTATTGACGATCAGGACATTGAAGTGACTGAATATGATTTTAATCGTCATTATCTGCAAGGTGCGGCACAAGGCCCGCTGGTAGAAGAAGTTTTGGTTAGCCATCTGCTGAAATCTAATTGCCTGATCACCCATCAACCTGACTGGGGATCTGTCCAGATTCACTACCAAGGGTCAAAAATCAATCGGGAAGCACTGTTACGTTACTTGATATCATTCCGGCATCACAATGAGTTTCACGAGCAATGTGTTGAGCGTATCTTCAACGATTTACAACAGTTATGTGCGCCAGAAAAGCTCTCAGTCTACGCTCGTTATACCCGTCGCGGGGGATTAGATATCAACCCGTGGCGCACAAATAGCGCTAGCTTTATTCCAGAAACAGGCAGACTGGCGCGTCAATAAATCTGCTTTAAATCTGTTTTTCTAAGCGCAATTTTTGAAAAATAAGCCGAAATAGGGTATGTAATACACTCAGTTTAGTGATATTGATATGTAATCCATACACGGTATACAAGGAGTCATTCTTGATCACACATATCAACCCACTTGGCTCGATGGATTTATTATCTCAACTTGAAGTAGATATGCTAAAGAGTACCGCAAAAAGTGATCTGTATCGCCTGTTCCGTAATTGCTCACTGGCCGTACTCAATTCAGGTAGCCAAACCGATAATAGTAAAGAGCTGCTCTCTAAATACACCGATTTTGAGATTAACGTACTGCGCCGTGAGCGTGGAGTAAAACTGGAACTGGTGGAGCCACCAGAAGACGCATTCGTTGATGGCAAAATTATTCACTCACTACAAGCTAACCTATTCGCAGTTCTGCGGGATATCTTGTTTGTCCATACACAGATTACCGATCCAGAACAACAGGATTATTCCGATTCAGAGAATAGCGCACATATCACCAACAGAATATTCTCTATTCTGCGCCATGCCAGAGCGCTGCATACCGATGACGATCTCAACATGATCGTCTGTTGGGGAGGCCACTCAATTAGTAAGCCAGAGTATCAGTATGGCCGTAAAGTCGGTAATCAGCTTGGGTTACGTGGACTGAATATCTGTACTGGCTGTGGCCCCGGAGCAATGGAAGCGCCGATGAAAGGTGCGGCTGTCGGCCATGCGCAACAGAATTATAAAAATAGCCGTTTTATTGGTATCACCGAACCATCAATCATTGCGGCTGAACCCCCAAATCCATTAGTGAATGAGCTGATTATCATGCCAGACATCGAAAAACGTCTGGAAGCTTTTGTTCGTATTGCTCATGGTATCGTTATTTTCCCAGGAGGTGTCGGTACAGCGGAAGAATTACTTTATTTGCTAGGTATTCTGATGAATCCAGAAAATCAGGAGCAAGTACTGCCATTAATTCTTACCGGGCCAAAGGAGAGTGAGGACTATTTCCAAGTTCTGGACGAATTTATTGTTCACACATTGGGTGAAGATATGCGACGCTACTATCACATCATTATTGATAATGCGCCTGAAGTTGCCAGAATAATGAAAGAAGCGATGCCATTAGTGAGAGATAGCCGTCACAGTACCGGTGATGCATACAGTTTTAATTGGTCAATGAAGATCAATTATGATTTGCAACAGCCGTTTGAACCCTCCCATGAAAACATGGCTGATCTTAATCTCCATCCTGATCAACCACCTGAAAAACTAGCAGCGTCGCTGCGCCGGGCTTTTTCCGGGATTGTTGCAGGTAATGTGAAAGAGGTGGGTATTCAAGCAATTGAAAAACAAGGTCCATTCAAAATCCACGGGGACGTTAAAATAATGCGCCATATGGATAAGCTACTGCAAGACTTTGTGGAACAACATCGAATGAAACTACCGGGAGGCACCGCTTACGAGCCTTGCTACGAAATCATCAAGTAAAATTACCTGAAAAAATATTCATGCTCCACGGATGGAGCACTATGCTATTTAAGTGACCCATATGATACACCTGCTTATTATTGATGCCCTTAACCTTATCCGACGCATCCATGCTGTGCAAGGCAGCCCATGCATTCCTGCTTGTGAACATGCGCTAAGGCAGCTTATCCAACATACTCATCCCACTCATGCCGTCGCTGTATTCGACGAAGAGAATCGCAGTCACAGTTGGCGTCACCAAATACTACCTGACTACAAAGCCGGCCGTTCGCCCATGCCAGACAATCTACAACAAGAAATGCCGCAAATCAGAGCGTCATTTGAGCAACAAGGAGTCGCCTGCTGGCACGCAAAAGGGCATGAAGCTGACGATCTAGCAGCGACATTGGCCGTAAAAGTGACTTCTGCTGGTCACAACGTGACTATTGTTTCTACTGATAAAGGGTATTGCCAGTTACTTTCACCCAATATCCGTATCCGTGACTACTTTCAAAAACGCTGGCTAGATATGCCATTTGTTCAACAAGAGTTCGGCGTTTTACCAGAACAACTGCCTGATTACTGGGGCCTGGCCGGGATCAGTAGCAGTAAAATTCCGGGGATTCAGGGGATCGGGCCGAAAACCGCTGCCACTTTACTGCAACAAGCCGGCACACTGGATAATCTATTCCAGAACCTCGACCAACAACCCGAAAAATGGCGCAATAAACTAGAATCCAACAAAGAAATGGCGTTTATCAGCCGGGAAATTGCATCATTACGTACCGATCTGGCTTTAAACGGTAATCTGCAACAACTCCGGCTGACAACAGCAACTTAACGAAAATACTTCGCTATCTTATCCAGATGTTCGCCTTTTAATTCTCCGGCCTCACTAAGCAGGCCGACCCAAGATTTAATATAATTGTATTTTGCTTGTGAGAGATCACGTCGGGCAGTATATAACTGCTGTTCAGCATTCAAGACATCCACATTAACCCGCTGCCCAAGCGCAACACTTTTACTGGTCGCGTCTACCTGCAAGCTAGCTGATTCGACCGCCATTTCATAGGCACTGATCCGTTTTTCACTATTCAGGTACTGATTATAATTGCGGCGTAATGCATTGAGGATTTCTCCAGCCTGAGCATCAAGATCATATTTAGTCCTGCCATAGTTGGCTGCCGCCTGACGTACAGAGGCAGACGTAGCACCACCATTATAGATATTCATACTCATCCGTAAGCCAATGGTATCGGTTCGATATTTTTGATCTATGGTATTATCGCTACTGGATTCGTTTTCAGAATGGGAAGCGTAGAGTTCCAGTCTAGGTAAATAACCCGCCCGATTACGCTGTACTTCATGGTACGCAGCTTGCACTTCCTGACGAGAAGCCGCCAAAACCGGGTTGTTAGCCAATGCCAATTTTTCCCACTGCTCATAACGCTCAGGCGACAACCTCAATATACGGAAACGCTTTTTATCTGACAGCCGTTGCACAGGCAAATCAACAGGAAGAGGAGCGCCCACAATTAGCTGTAAACTTCGGATTGCCGCATCCAAATCGTCTTTGGCTGCTATCTCATCGGCAATCGCCTGACTGTAACGGGATTGCGTTTCCACCACATCAGTACGTGTCCCTTCGCCAGAACTAAACAATTTCTTATTCAGTTCCAGTTGCTTTTCATAAGCCATTTTCTGCCGTATAACTAAATCGATCTGATCCTGTGCATAAGCCACATCCACATAAGCATTCACAACCCGCACAGCCAATTGCTGAAAACTTGCCCGAAAACGCTCATTGCTCATCAAAGTGTGAGCCTGGCTGGCTTTATAACGAGCCCATATTTCAAAATCGATCAACGGCTGAGTCAACACAACAGCCGCATTATAACTGCTATATTGACGATCCCGGCTGCTAGTTGTCTTCCTGCCCCAGATATCATACCCAACAGACTCCATATGTTGCCAATTCCGCGGTGAATTCTGATAAGACATTATGACCTTAGGTAACAACTCTGCCCTGCCGAGCTTTTCATACTCTTCACCGCCTTCCCGCTCTTTCACGGCAGAGAGAAAAGTAGGATCATTTTCTAACGCCAGCGCATAAGCCTCAGTCAAACTCAATGCCGATACAGGAAAAGAGAACAGACTGACGCTGAAAAGAATCAGCAAACCAATTGATAAAGAAGCATTATTTAGTTTCATAATCACTCCTCTATCAACGATGTTGAAGCCCGATCCCACAATGGCTTAAACAGATAACTTAACAAAGAACGGGAACCCGTTTTAACAAAGACTTCAACCGGCATCCCAGGTCTGATATCCAACCCTTTTAGTTTTTCCATCCCCTTAGGGGAAACAACTACTCTCATCTGATAATAAGGTTGGCTGGTGACTGGATCGACCAACCTATCCGCGGAAATTACAGCAACTTTGCCTTCAACTTTTGGCGTCCGATTTTGGTTAAAAGCAGTGAACATCAGATCCACATCTAACCCTTTGCTAATCTTATCCGCCAAATTAACTGCAACACGCGTTTCCACTTCAAGCGCCATCTGGTTCGGCAGAATTTCCATCAATTTTTCGCCGGGAGCAACAACGCCACCTTGGGTAAAAATATTTAATCCCACAACCGTGCCGTCAACCGGCGCAACAATTGAGGTATGAGTCAGTTCAAACTGTGCCGTATCCAGCTTATTTCTATATTCACTGGCAGAGACCTGAACCTCCGCTAATTGCGTGCGCACTTCCCGCTGATAGTCTGCTTTGCGCTGAATAATGCGCTGCTGTGTTTCCTGTAACTGTTTTTCAAGCTGACCTGCTCGTCCTGCCATTTCCGCTACGCTGCTATTGAGTTCAGCCTGTTCACGCAAAAGTTCCAAATAACGATTACGCGGAAAATAACCCTCATCCGCTAAAGATTTCAGATTAGTTATCTGTTCTTTAAGCGCCGCCTGCTGCATACGCTTACTGATAAGAGAAGATTTCAGCCCTTTAATTTGAAAATCTATGCCTTCGACAGACTGCTCAAGCCCTTGCAAATCGCTTCTCAGCACCTCACGGCGTGATACAAAAAGTTGTTTTTGCAGTTCGATAATCTCATGCACCCGCGGTTCAGATTGTAATTGCTGTAATATATCGGGGAAAATTAACGCTTCATCGCCATGCTGCTCGGCCAATAAACGGGCTTCCGTCGCCAGCGTGGTATACAGTTGATCCTGAAGTGCGTCGACCTGCGCCTTTGCCTGCACCTGACTGAGCTGGACGAGTGTCTGACCCGCTTTTATTGTTTCTCCTTCAACAACCTTAATCTGGCTGATAATACCGCTTGCCGGGGCCTGAACTGTTTTACGATTGCCATCCACAACCACCACACCGGAAGATGCAACGCCTTTATCCAACGGTGCGAACGCGGCCCAAATGAGAAACCCCAAGATCCCCACACCAATCACTAACCATCCTAGTCTCAAAAAACGCCTTTCTTCCAAAGGCAACAGTCCTTTTTTATCTCTTACCGGCGTAACCTGATCAGACATATCCACTCCCGGACAGAAATCTCCGTCTCAGCTATTTGATATTATTATAATTAAATGCACATTTACCTATGCTAGCTACGATGCCTGCGCGACTACTTTGGTTGCAGAATGTTCCTGACTATTATTTCTTTGCGATAAAGCGGCCATCACCTGCTGAGACGAGCCGAACATCTTCATTTTCCCCTGAACCAGCAGCAATATTTTGTTTGTCTGTGATAACAATGAGGTGCGATGAGTAATCACAATCACTGTTTTTCCTTGCGCTTTTAGCTGAGAAATCGCCTCATTCAGTGCTCTTTCCCCTGCCTCATCCAAGCTGGAATTAGGTTCATCCAACACCACCAATGACGGTTCATCATATAGCGCACGAGCAAGGCCAATTCGCTGTTTCTGACCGCCAGATAACCCCACGCCTCCGGCGCCAATTACGGTGTCATAACCCTTATCAAGGGCCAATATCAGTTCATGAACGCCCGCTTTCCTTGCCGCTTGCACCACCTTTTCCGGCTCCACTTCATTAAAACGAGCAATATTTTCAGCAATGGTGCCCCCAAATAGTTCAATATCTTGCGGCAAATAGCCGATTGAGGAGCCCAATTCATCTTTATTCCATTGATAAATATCTGCATTATCTAAACGAACAACGCCTTCTTGTGCAGGCCATATTCCGACCAGCAACCGAGCAAGCGTCGATTTTCCGGACGCACTGGGGCCAATTAAGCCCATCACATCACCGGCATCCAACGAAAAACTCACATCCTCTAATACAACCTTACTGTTTCTTCCCGGAGGCGCTGCGGAAACTTTATCCACGGACAAATTGCCTTTTGGCGCTGGCAATGACATGCCGGGTTTGCGTTCCGGTTGTTGTTCCAACAAATTTGTTAACCTCTGCCATGACAAACGCGCGCCACTCCAGCCTTTCCAGGCTTGAATCAGTTGTTCAATCGGTGAAAGCGCACGTCCCATCAAAATTGAAGCCGCAATCATCATACCCGGCGTAATATGCCCATCAATTGCTAACCAGCCTCCTAATCCCAGGATCAGTGACTGCAAGGCCAAACGCACTGTTTTAGTGACTGAATTAATCACTGAAGCCCGTTCACTGGCAATGCGCTGGAAATCCAGAAAACGCTCATGTAATCCAAACCATCTCCGGCGTAGCACTGGCAACATACCTAACGCCTCGATGACTTCGGCATTACGTAAATTGGTGCTGGCAAGACTCGCTGAACGTAGAGAAAGTTTACTGGCTTCGGATAACGGCTGACTTGATAGCCACTGATTCAGCACAGCCAAGGCAATCAATACCAGTGCTCCTCCTAGTGACAACAGACCAAGCCAAGGGTTAAAAAGAAAAATGACCAGCAGATAGATTGGAAACCAAGGGGCATCAAAGAAGGCAAACAAAGCGTTACCCGTCAGAAACTGACGAATATTTGCCAAGTCATTGAGCATCTGACCAGCATCCGTAGTGCCATTTTTCAGATTGGATTCATAAGATGCGGTATAAACCCGGTTATTCAGCTTCATATCAAGCTGGCTGCCAATGCGGATGACAATCATGCTACGGATATATTCCAGCATTCCCATCATGGTAAACATGCCGAGAGTAATCAGAGTCAACATCAGCAAAGTGATTTCATTACCCGACGGTAATACTCTGTCATAAACCTGCAACATATAAACAGATGGAACTAACATCAGCAGGTTAATAAAGGCAGTGAATAACCCGATAGCCCAAAATACCCGGCTACGAGCACGAATGACATCAGTAATTTCATCCTTCGGGAGCAGTAATTTCACACTATTTCCTTATTTTTATTTTTTTAAAAATATAACTATCCGATGTTAATGTGTTCTTCCTTATTCATTTTTCTGATTAGTCTTATTAAATTTCATCATTAATTCCCGACCATCGGCAAAGCGGGCAAACCAACCATCTGGCTCATGAGCAAAGAAAGCCAAAGCACTTCCCTGTTCATCAGTAATTGTCAGGCCATCTGGAGTCGGCCGCCAACCGGCAGGCACTTCGCCAAACATATACGCCAAACAATCGTTATCACCGTTAAGTGACCAAATTGATCCCTCTGGTAAGGGTTGGTCAGTCAATGACACATCACATTGTTGATGTTTATCCGACAGTCGCCACACGCCTTTCAATTCACTGGCATGTGGGAGAGCAAGACTACTTGCCATACTTCCTCCGATAATGCTGAATGTAAGAGCAACAAAGAATGCAAATTTCAGATACCAAGCTGCAAAAACCATGCCGCCTCCAAACGAATAACCGCATCCAAATCAGATGCGGTTGTGTTGTTGTGTTATGCAAGAATGAAATCAGACTCTAATATCGGCTCTCCGACAATCTTCACCCAAAAATCATCGTAGGAAAATTTACCGCCCAAATTAATGGCGAAATCATTCACCTTATCAACCGTGTTATAACGAAGCACAGCTTCTCCGACTGCACCGGTAAATTCCTCTACAAATTTAACTCCCCCCTTCCCGGCTTCACCCAGATCGAACAGTGACACATCAATCTTGTCTTTACCGGAAACAAAGTCATGTATCCAATCACGCTCAAGAGGAGGCGATTCCTTGGCGCTCAGGTAGACAAATGTATCGTTGCCTTCCCCACCCCAAAGATTATCTGCCCCCAAGCCACCGTAAATGATGTCATCACCAGCCCCGCCTTTCAGAGTATTGGCAGCATCATTCCCGATCAAAACGTCATTACCGCTGCCGCCAATCGCATTTTCAATCGTGACGCCACGAGCAATAGAGACGTTTCCTTTTAGTCCACCGACATCGGAGAAAGAAGCTTCATTCAGATTGATACGTTGATCCTGAGTAAAACCAGAGAAATCAAACGTATCATTGCCGCCTGTATCCCAAGCAGTGAACAACAGCTTGCTGTTCTCATCTTTTGCGGTATAGAAGTCACGATCGGTGTTGGAATTAAAACCATATACTGTGTCATCAGCACGGATGGTATTATTAGCGCCGTATACCGCTTGAATGGCAGAAATATCGTTAAGTAATGGTGCGGAAGAATAAATACCTTTAAAATCCTGACCAGTATTTTTCTCACTGAAATAACTCATGACGGTATAAGCACGGCTATCTTCAAAATAAGTAGCGCTGTTCTTATAAGTCGGACTTACCTTATCAGACGCATTATAATCAGCCGGATGTTGCAACCCCAGAGTATGACCAATTTCATGAGTAAACGTTTGACGGCCATAACCGTTTACATCGATATCATTATTAGAGAAAGTACGGCTTTTTGCGTTATACCAAGTGCCTAACTGTGTCTTCTCCGGCCTTGGCAGATAAGCAAACGCGTAACTCCCCGTCAAGCTAACATCAAAGAACCCAAAGGTGATATTCGCTTCTTTAACATCAGTGGTTTCAACGAAATCGATATTAGCAACATCAGCCCAAGATTGTATTGATAGTTTTGCAGATGCTCTTTGTGCTTCATTAAATGCTGAAAATTCAGAAATATGCCACGGCATATCATCTGGCTTACTTTCCAGGAAAGTATACTTTAATTGGAAAGCTTTAGATTTATCGTCATCCTGATTCCCCCAACGATAATCACCCCGGATTAATTCTTTAGCAGCATCTTTACTAGGCTCATGCTCAACGACAATATTAGAATCCTTACCTGGTATATAAGCCTGTAACCATTTCAGCAACTCATTTGCTTTTGCTGAACCGCTAACGTCTTCCGAGTATGAAATTTTCTTCTTTAAAGACATATATTTCTCCATAAATTCAGGACTTAGATATAAAAATCTTTTTATTTTATTAAATACAAGTCAATAAAACCTGAAAACAACAGACCGACCTTGGTCATACAAATTAACAACTAAAATCCCTTTCACATAAACGTAACATTAAAGTTAATTATGTAAAAAGCAATTAACATATTTTTTTAATATAAACGTGATAAAAATAACATAAAACAAATAAGCGATTGTTTTATATAACATAACTATTTAAGGCGAAAAAAGTGCCGCTAATTTCTTTGTGGTATTTTCTTACTGATTAATTATCTATTTATTTAACTATCTATGCAGTAAACTTTAAAAAATTTATAGCATTATTATTGATAATTTTAATCAGCAATTATCCCAAGCCGTTATATGAATAGACAAAATCAGAATAATCGACCGCTTTTGACTGAAATATTGAACGATATGACGTATATACGGAAAGGCTCTAAACCAGTAAACACCTATATACCCTTCATCTTTCAA
>NZ_JAZGJN010000193.1:0-15543 GCF_038085095.1 Photorhabdus sp. P32
GTGTAAACGTATTGAGCCACGTTGCTATAAGCCTCGCTATCTCTGATTGTGATAATGCCTGTTTTGCGAAGCAAGTCGCATGAACAGGGCGCGTTGATGCCTGATTATATCCGTTTAGGTTATTGATGTTCATCTGAACACGATTTGTCACAGTTTACCCGATTTAAGTCAATAAACTCTATAACCCAATTGCCCGAATAAGATAATCCTGGGTTGAGTTGGTTAAAGTGAGTCAACTTATTAGATAAAAAACTTACCTGTTATGAATATATAGTTAGATATCTCATCATAGGATAAATTGATGTGGTAAGGGGTGATAATTATATTAATATGGTGTTTATGTATTCGTAATATTAACCTATGTGATTTGATCTCCCGGAGGAACGTGATAATGGCTAAGTGGCAATACCTTGCGGTGGCTGTAGGGTTGGTTTTTATCTCCGCAGCAGCGAAGGCTGATTCTCTGGAAAATCAGCGACAGAGATATCAGCAAATTAAGCAAGCGTGGAATGTCGGCGATAGGGCTGAAATCGCGAGGCTGATGCCAACATTGAAAGACTATCCGCTTTATCCTTATCTGCAATACCGGGAGTTGACTCAGGATCTGTCACTTGCTACATCTGCGCAGATCCGTGATTTTACTGATCGCCACCCTAATCTACCACCCGCACGTTCTTTATCATCTCGTTTTATCAATGAGCTTGCACGCCGCGAAGACTGGCGCGGCGTGCTGGCATTCACTCCTACTGCGCCGAAATCTATTACAGCCCGTTGTCATTACTATTTTGCTAAATGGGCTACAGGTGAGGAACAGGTTGCCTGGCAGGGAGCGAAAGAAGTTTGGTTGAATGGTCGTTCTTTGCCAGCCAGTTGCGATAAATTATTTGATGTTTGGCAGCAAACCGGCCATTTATCAGCGAAACTGATATTACAGCGTATTAGCCTTGCGTTAAAAGCGGGGAATACGTCACTGGTCAGTTATCTCGCTAAGCAATTGCCACTGGGATACAAAAGTATCAGTGAAGGTCTGATTAAATTGCAAAATGATCCGGCTACCGTAGCGGATTTTGCTGATCATTCTGGGCCGACTGATTTTACTCGTGCAGCCACTTTAGCGGCTTTTTCGCGTTTCGCACGTCAAGATCCGGAGCAGGCAAGAGCGATCGTCCCATCAATTGTCAGAGTGCAAAAGATGAATGGCAGTGAACGTCAGCGATTAAAAGATATTGTTGCCTGGCAGCTAATGGGCGATGTGAGTGATGAACAAGAAAAGTGGCGTGATGATGCGATCCGCAATAGCCAATCCGTTGCATTGCTTGAGCGTCGTATTCGTTTGGCGTTGGGTCATGCAGATGAGCGTGGAGTGGCTCAATGGATAAAATTGTTACCGTTGGAGAACCAGAACAAAGAAGAGTGGCGTTATTGGCGAGCCAACATTCTATTAGCTCAGGGTAATAAAAGCGAAGGTGAGGCGATATTGCGTAAGTTGATGGAAGGCCGAGGTTTTTACCCAATGGTTGCTGCGCAAAAATTAAATGTCAGCTATCCGCTGACGATAAGCATCGCAAAAAAGCCAGATGCTGCTATTGCTTCAATGCCCGATGTACGGAGAGTAAGAGAGCTGCTGTATTGGCAAATGGATAATCTTGCTCGCATAGAGTGGCATTATTTGATCGCTAGCCAAGATAAATTAAAACAACAGCAACTGGCGCGTTATGCTTTCGATCAAAAATGGGCGGCTCTTAGTGTACAGGCGACAATAACAGGAAAAATGTGGGACTACCTTGAAGAACGTTTTCCATTAGCATGGCAGCGGGAATTTAGTCACTTCACTGCCAATAAAGGCATTCCTCAAAGTTATGCGATGGCGATAGCCCGTCAGGAAAGCGCTTGGAATCCGCAAGCCAGTTCGCCAGTTGGGGCAATGGGGTTGATGCAGGTGATGCCGGAAACGGCGAAGGATACGGTTAAGCAAAATGGCATCCAGGGATATGTAAACAGTAGCCAACTGATAAACCCGCTAACGAATATCGAAATCGGTACTGCTTATCTTGAATTGGTTTATCAACGCTTTGGTAATAATCGGATACTTGCCAGCGCTGCTTATAATGCTGGGCCAACTCGCGTAGATCGTTGGTTATCTAACAGTGGTGGGCGACTGGATGCGATAGCCTTTATTGACAGCATTCCATTTTCTGAAACTCGCAATTATGTCAAAAATGTTTTGGTTTATGATGTCTTCTACAGTCATTTCATGGGCAAATCATCAAATGTGCTGACTAACGTGGAATGGCAAAGGCGTTATTGATTTATGGCAAACTATGTTATGCTGCTGTACTAGTTAAATAGTATAATGATTGATTATGACGATGAATCATCTGACAGACCCGGCACTTTCGCCACAAGATCATGAAGATTGGCAATGTTTCGTGACATTACTCCAACAGGCTTTTGCTGAAAATCTACAGCATCCGATTTTGCAGTTATTATTGACACCAGATGAACGGACAGCACTGGCTACCAGGGTGCGAATCATCAAGGAGTTGATGAGTGGAAAAATGAGTCAACGTGAGCTGAAAAATGAACTTGGGGTGGGAATTGCGACGATTACGCGCGGCTCTAATAGCCTGAAATTTGCTTCAAACGATGTAAAGGCTTGGTTGGAACAGCAGCTACTGAAATAGCAGCAGGCCGCCAACTGCGGCCTATGGTGAATGCCTGTTTAACGGGCGTTCAGTTCCTTATAAATTTCATGATGTACCGGCACCAAAGCGAGTATCAGAGCTTGGTGGTACACACTGGTACGAGTCAGGATGCCGTCAGTAAAAAAGCCAATTGCTCCATCTTTTTGTTTGATGTTATCAATGCCTGTCAGGTAAGCCATTTCATGGCCCAATTCCCGACCTTCTCGAATACCATCAAGAATTTTTTCTGGCAGCATTAAACTGGCTGAACGAGATTCTCCGCGAATTTGCTGATATTCCACCACCATCCAGGCAAATGTCATATCGTCTTCAATACCTGCTTCCACACCGACCCAAAAATCTGCTTCAGGACGAACTTGTCTGGCGGCCATTACGCGCTGACGGGCGCCGGTACGGGTTTCCGTGTTGCCAATAGGTTGTTGTGGGACGCTACTGTCTACATTGATATCTTCGATCCGATAAGTACCTGGCCCAAAAACATCATCAAAGGCGAGACTAATGGCTTTAATTTTTGCAGGGTTGGTGGTTGCAGCAATAACGTGATACATAATAGATGAGTTATCCTTTGAACGAGTATTTACGCAGTATAACGGAAAATGAAAATGTTACAGGTATATCTTGTTCGGCATGGGGAGTCCGAATGGAATGCGGCACGTCGTATTCAGGGACAATCTGACAGCCCTTTGACCGAAGCAGGCGAACATCAAGCCAGATTAGTGGCGCAAAGAGTAAAATCTGAAAGTATTACCCATATTATTACCAGCGACCTTGGACGGACACGCCGAACGGCGGAAATTATTGCTGAGGTTTGTGGTTGTGAAATTATTCTGGAGCCACGTTTGCGCGAATTGAACATGGGAGTGCTTGAACGCAGAAATATTGATTCTTTGACCTCGGAAGAGGAGAACTGGCGTAAGAAAGTCCTTGATGGCACGCCTGGGGGGCGTATCCCCGAAGGGGAATCTATGGATGAACTTGCTATGCGTATGAGAGCTGCGCTGGAAAGCTGCCGTAATCTGCCGGATGGGAGTCGGCCATTGTTAGTCAGTCACGGTATTGCTTTGGGATGTTTGGTTAGCACAATACTGGGATTGCCGGCGCATGCTGAACGTCGTCTTCGTCTGCGAAATTGCTCTCTGTCCAGAGTGGATTATCAACACAGTCCGTGGCTGGCGTCAGGCTGGATTGTAGAAACGGCAGGCGATATCACACATTTGGATACGCCCGCGCTGGATGAATTACAACGTTAATGCTGGATAGGAATGAGATACTGAAATTCGATGATATGGTTCGCCGCTTCCTTATCTCTATCATTGATATTGGTAAGATAATATCGCTCGATATCGTATCCTTTCCTACGTGTCAGGTTTAGCATTGGCAGACAAATACCATAGACGGTAAACAGAAAATCCTGTAAGCCATCTTTGGTGCCGTAGTAACTAAATGAGACGTATTCTCCGGCCGGTAATGTAACAGGTTGGCTGCCTACCACATCAAACAGGGCATATTGGGGTTCTACCGCTGTGGTGTACAACACGGTTTGTTCATCTTCTTTTTCTGGATTGGGAGTCGCATGATGCAGGCCATAAAGTACAGGAGGCAACACTTCCGCATTTTTCAGATAGTATGTCCAGAAATTGTGTCGCATTTCCGTACAAAAACTGGACCATTGTTCCAGCGTATAAGAACAGGTCTGCTCTATACCAACCAGTGGCTGTTCCTTTAGTGTGAGATAGGTTGCTTCGGGAATATACCTCTTATCCAACAATATGGGGGGGCAGATACCCGTGGCGCACCACTCCTCACTGAGACGATAAAGTGCAGGTGTTTTATTAAATTGTTTTTTAAATGCGCGAGTGAAAGTTTGTTGGGAGTCAAACTGGTACTGTAAAGCAATATCCAGAATAGGGCGGCTGGTTAAACGCAAAGCAACGGCTGCCCGTGATAACCTTCTGGCACGGATATAGGAGCCGATAGCCTGGCCGGTAATGTCTTTAAACATACGTTGCAGGTGCCATTTAGAATAACCTGCTTTAGCTGCAACATTATTGAGTGATAACGGTTGATCTAAATGATTGTCTAGCCAACGTAATAAATCACGAATGATGCCGGTTTGATCCATACATCTCCTTAGTCGTTAAGACCAGAAAGAACAACATAAGAACCTATATTACTAGACTATTTTGTTTGCCACTTGAACAGGTTTACAGAGTGAGTAAAACGATCATTCCAGTGTATTGCATATCTGTTCTGGCGCCTGTGTGCTGTGCGTGTTCATAATTTATTGACAAACGTGGCATTCAACAATAACTCTACTGGATATAAGCGCTAAGTGTAAAACAAGTCTTATATTTACAATAGGATACTTATTCATATTATAATTTCACTCATTACTTTATGAAATTATTCTAATAAGTAATTATTTCCATTGGATGGTATTACTGCCCTATTTGGTATCTGGGTGGTGAAATGTTACGCTGAATTAATTAAGGTACGAGACTATATATGTTAAAAATCATAAAGATACTAGTAACAACAACGTTGTTGTTCATACCTGTGGCGACTCAGGCTGAAGAGATTGGTTCGGTAGACACTGTTTTTAAATTTATCGGGCCTGATCACAAAATTGTGGTGGAAGCGTTTGATGATCCTGATGTTAAAAATGTGACTTGCTACCTGAGCAGGGCAAAAACAGGCGGCATAAAAGGGGGTTTAGGACTTGCGGAGGATACTTCTGATGCGGCTATTTCTTGTCAGCAGGTTGGAGAGATTGAATTAACAGACAAGATTAAAAAGAGCAGCAAAAAAGGTCAGGTGGTTTTTCAGAAACGAACCTCACTGGTGTTTAAAAAACTTCAAGTCGTTCGTTTCTATGATGCAAATCGTAATGCATTAGTCTATCTGACATACTCCGATAAGATGATCGATGGTTCTCCGAAGAATGCGCTCAGTGCTGTACCGATTATGCCGTGGAAGACGGTGGAAAATTGAGGGGCAGGATGGGTTCCTACAGGGATATCCCATCCTGTTATTTTTAGAGGCTTACCGATATTCAAGTTATGCTTCTAAATCACCACAGAAACGATAGCCTTCACCGTGAATGGTGGCGATAATTTCCATCGTATCTGGCGTCGATTCGAAATGTTTACGGATACGACGAATCGTTACATCGACAGTACGGTCATGAGGTTTCAATTCACGACCTGTCATCTTTTTCAGTAAATCTGCGCGCGTTTGGATTTTGCCTGGATTTTCACAGAAATGAAGCATGGCGCGGAATTCGCTGCGTGGCAATTTATACTGCTCACCCGCTGGGCTGATCAGAGAACGGCTATTGATATCTAATTCCCAACCGTTGAATTTATAACTCTCAACTTGGCGGCGCTCCTCGCTGATATTACTCAGATTCATGGTACGAGAAAGCAGGTTGCGGGCGCGAATAGTCAATTCACGTGGGTTAAATGGTTTGGTGATGTAATCATCTGCGCCAATTTCCAAGCCAAGGATTTTGTCTACTTCGTTATCACGGCCAGTCAGGAACATCAGGGCGACATTTGCTTGTTCACGCAGTTCGCGGGCAAGTAACAAGCCATTTTTGCCTGGAAGGTTAATGTCCATAATCACCAAGTTAATGTCATTATTTGACAGAATGTGGTGCATCTCTGAGCCATCGGTGGCTTCATAAACGATATACCCTTCAGCTTCGAAAATGCTTTTTAGGGTGTTGCGAGTGACAATTTCGTCTTCAACAATCAAAATGTGCGGGGTTTGCATGGTTGCTACCTAGAATCGCTTAAAAATAAATCAGAATGATTCAAACTACTCTTATCTCAGGATATTTACTGGTTATTATTTGTCATCACTGAAATTATAGCTTAAATCAGTAATAACATTTATTGATATGTTTTACACTGAAAGTAAAAGTTGCTTTTCCTTTGGTGGGTATATACCCAAAAAACTGGTTAAACAGTGTTATGTTAGTTCATTAACAGCAATATAACAGCTTGCAATGCATTTACCATCTAAAAAAACTACCTTTTATTGACGTACATCAAAATTGATTGTAGCACGTTAATATTATTTATATTGGTTATTTTATACCTTGTATTCTGTCATGCAAATGACAAATTTTTATTAATATACCCGTGTGTTTTTGTATGAAAAGCAACCTGTTATAAGCTTAATAGTGAACAAAAATAACTGATTTTTGCTAAAAGATAAAATATATTGTTAATTTTGTTAAAAATGGATTTAACAACTAAAAAATTGTGTTCAGTAAGAAATATTTGTTTGCATTGACGACCATAAGATGGATTATTCCAATGCTAAAAATATCAAAAATATAAGATTATTTGGTGGAAATGTTTGACTTTGTGCACAAAATCATTTAACCAATATAGGGTCGAACCCATTAAATGACAGACAGGAACCTATGCAAACTATCAGCCTGAAAACCACAATTATTACCACCACCGGAACCACAGGTTGCGGGGCGGGCTGACGCATACATAAAACAGAGAAAAAAGCCCGCATCCAAATCAGATGCGGGCTTTTTTTTGGCGCGGAATCAGGAGAAAAATGTTAATGCGAGTGCTTAAATTTGGAGGAACTTCGGTCGCGAATTACCAGCGTGTGCTGAGCGTTGCCGATATTGCAGAAAAAAAACTTTCCCAAGGCGGAGTTGCGTTGGTGCTTTCCGCGCCGGCAAAAATTACCAATCATTTAGTGGAGATGATTGAAAAAACGGTAGCCGGGCAAGAGATCATTACCCATATGCATGATGCTGAGCAGATCTTTGCTGATTTATTACAGGGATTAGCACAGGCGCAACCCGGTTTTGCTTATGAACGGTTAAAAATGATGGTTGAGCAAGAATTGGCTCAATTGAAACAGGTTCTGCATGGTATTTCGTTACTGGGACAATGCCCGGACAGCATTAACGCTTCCCTGATTTGTCGCGGGGAAAAACTCTCTATCGCAATCATGGAGTCTGTATTGCAGGCGCGTGGTCACAAAGTCACGGTGATTGATCCGGTAGAAAATTTGTTGGCGCAAGGTCGTTACCTTGAATCTACGGTAGATATCAACGAGTCTACGAAACGTATTTCTTCTCTGAATATTCCTGATGACCATATTGTCCTGATGGCTGGATTTACTGCCGGGAATGATAAAGGGGAGCTGGTTGTTCTGGGGCGTAATGGTTCTGACTATTCTGCTGCGGTTTTGGCGGCTTGTTTGCGGGCGACATGTTGTGAAATCTGGACCGATGTGGATGGCGTTTATACCTGTGATCCCAGAGTGGTGCCGGATGCGCGGTTGCTAAAAGGCATGTCCTATCAGGAAGCGATGGAACTCTCTTATTTCGGCGCCAAGGTGTTGCATCCACGGACCATTGCCCCGATTGCTCAATTTCAGATCCCTTGTTTGATTAAAAATACCGCCAATCCAGATGCGCCGGGAACACTTATCGGTGACGGGCAGAAAGATGAAAGTACGCCGGTAAAAGGGATTACCAACCTGAGCAGTATGGCAATGATTAACGTATCCGGCCCTGGAATGAAGGGGATGGTGGGGATGGCGGCAAGGGTATTTGCTGTCATGTCTCGCAAAGGGATCTCTGTTGTGCTGATTACTCAGTCATCTTCAGAATACAGTATCAGTTTCTGTGTCCCTCAACGTGAATTGGAACGTGCGCGTCAGGCGCTGAGTGAAGAATTCTATCTTGAACTGAAAGAGGGTGTGCTTGATCCTTTGGACGTGATGGAAAATCTTTCCATTATCTCTGTTGTTGGCGATGGTATGCGTACTTTGCGTGGTATCTCTGCCCGTTTCTTCTCTGCATTGGCACGCGGTAATATCAATATTGTTGCCATCGCACAGGGATCTTCTGAACGTTCTATCTCTGCGGTTATCGATAATGAAATGGCAACCACAGCGGTTCGTCTGTGCCATCAGATGTTATTTAATACTGATCAGGTGATCGAAGTTTTTGTTGTCGGTGTTGGTGGCGTAGGCAGTGTTTTGATTGAGCAGATCCGTCGTCAACAAACTTGGTTGAAGCAAAAGCACATTGATTTACGGGTATGTGGTATTGCTAATTCACGGGCTATGTTGACGGACATGAGAGGCATTTGCCTTGATAATTGGCAGCAATGCTTATCAGAGGCGAAAGAACCTTTTAGCTTAAGCCGTCTGATCCGTTTGGAGAAAGAGTACCATTTGCTAAACCCGGTGATAGTGGATTGTACCTCTAATCAGCAAATTGCTGATCAATACGCCAGTTTCCTGAGTGATGGCTTCAATGTGGTCACGCCGAATAAAAAAGCCAATACGTCGTCAATGGCTTATTATCATCAGATTCGTAAGGCGGCAGAGAAATCTAAACGCAAATTTCTGTATGACACTAACGTAGGAGCTGGCCTGCCTGTTATTGAAAACTTACAAAACCTGCTTAATGCGGGTGATGAACTGGTTCAGTTCAATGGCATTCTTTCTGGTTCTCTCTCTTTTATTTTCGGTATGTTGGATGAAGGAATGTCACTATCTCAGGCGACGTTGCTGGCAAAAGAGAAGGGTTATACCGAACCCGATCCGCGTGATGATCTGTCCGGTATGGATGTTGCTCGTAAGCTGCTGATTCTGGCTCGTGAATCGGGTTATGAACTGGAACTGGATGATATTGATGTGGAGCCTGTACTACCAGCTTCCTTTGATAACAGTGGCGGCGTGGATAGTTTCCTTGAGCGTTTACCTTCTCTTGATCAGGTTTTCAGCCAGCGTGTGGCAGAAGCCAAAGGGCAGGGAAAAGTGCTGCGCTATGTTGGCATCATTGAAGATAGCCGTTGCAAGGTGAAAATTGCCTCAGTAGATGGCAATGATCCGCTTTATAAAGTCAAAAATGGCGAAAATGCGTTGGCATTCTACACGCGTTACTATCAGCCAATCCCGCTGGTACTGCGGGGATACGGGGCGGGTAATGATGTGACTGCCGCAGGTGTGTTCGCAGATATGCTGCGTACCTTGTCCTGGAAACAGGGAGTTTAATTGTGATTAAAGTCTATGCGCCTGCATCTATTGGCAATGTCAGTGTTGGGTTTGATGTACTGGGAGCGGCGGTCTCTCCGGTTGATGGCGCTTTATTAGGGGATTGCGTCACTGTCCGGGCAGCGGAGAGTTTCAGTTTGCATAATGAAGGGCCGTTTGTGGGGAAGTTGCCTGAGAAGCTGGAGCACAACATCGTTTACCAATGCTGGCAATTATTCTGCCAGTGTTTGGGCAAACAATTACCTGTGGCAATGACGCTGGAAAAAAATATGCCAATTGGTTCTGGCCTTGGCTCCAGCGCTTGCTCTGTTGTTGCTGGCTTGATGGCGCTGAACGAGTTTGCGGGCCTCCCGTTTAGCAAAAGCCAATTATTGACAATGATGGGGCAACTGGAAGGACGCATTTCCGGCAGTATTCACTATGATAATGTTGCTCCATGTTATCTCGGCGGTTTGCAACTGATTATGGAACAGGGGGATATTATCTGTCAGCCAGTCCCTTCGTTTGATGAATGGTTATGGGTGATGGCTTATCCGGGCATTAAAGTTTCTACCGCAGAAGCCAGAGCAATTTTACCTAAGAAATATCCGAAGCAGGACGTTATCGATCATGGACGTTTCCTTGCTGGTTTTATTCATGCCTGTCATACACGGCAACCAGCATTGGCAGCCAGATTAATGAAAGATGTGGTTGCTGAACCATATCGTACCCAACTGCTACCGGGTTTTGCCAAGGCGCGAGAAACAGCAAAACGGGTAGGCGCATTGGCGTGTGGTATTTCTGGTTCTGGCCCGACCTTGTTCTCCATTTGTGATGATATGGCGACCGCAGAGGAAATGGCTGAGTGGCTGCAACAGCATTATGTTCAGAATGATGAAGGTTTTGTACACATTTGCCGTCTGGATCTCGCAGGCGCACGACAGATAGGGTAACTGATGAAACTGTATAACTTGAAAGACAACAGCGAGCAGGTGAGTTTTGCACAGGCAGTCAAACAGGGGTTAGGTAAACAGCAAGGGCTTTTCTTCCCGCAGGATTTACCGGAATTTAGCCGTGAAGAAATTGACCAACTGCTGAAACTGGATTTTGTTACCCGCAGCGGTCGCATTCTCTCAGCGTTTATTGGCGATGAAATTCCGCCAGAACAACTGGCGACACGAGTTGAGCATGCTTTTGATTTTCCGGCGCCTGTTGCCAAAGTGGAAAATGATGTTGCAACGCTGGAATTATTCCACGGCCCGACTCTGGCATTTAAGGATTTTGGCGGCCGTTTTATGGCGCAAATGTTGGCACAAGTTGCTGGTGA
The DNA here is from genome assembly GCF_038085095.1 of Photorhabdus sp. P32. Lineage (NCBI taxonomy): Bacteria > Pseudomonadati > Pseudomonadota > Gammaproteobacteria > Enterobacterales > Morganellaceae > Photorhabdus > Photorhabdus sp. P32. The sequence goes on from NZ_JAZGJN010000193.1 coordinate 11,056, forward strand.
GCAGCCAGTAACTATCCTGACTGCGACTTCCGGCGATACAGGGGCGGCGGTAGCGCACGCCTTTTATGGACTGAATAATGTACAGGTGGTGATCCTCTATCCGCAAGGCAAGATTAGTCCGTTACAGGAGAAACTGTTCTGTACATTGGGCGGTAATATTCACACGGTGGCGATTGATGGCGATTTCGATGATTGTCAGGCGTTGGTTAAACAGGCGTTTGATGATCAGGAGTTGAAACAAACTCTGTATCTCAATTCAGCTAACTCAATTAACATCAGCCGCTTGTTGGCGCAAATTTGCTACTACTTTGAAGCGGTTGCTCAACTACCAGAAGATAAGCGTGAACAACTGGTTATCTCTGTACCGAGTGGGAATTTTGGTGATTTAACCGCGGGTTTATTGGCAAAATCAATGGGATTGCCGGTAAAACGCTTTATCGCTGCTACTAATGCTAACGATACAGTTCCACGTTATCTCGTGGGTGGAAAATGGCGGCCTAATCAAACGGTTGCTACGCTTTCCAACGCAATGGATGTGAGTCAGCCAAATAATTGGCCGCGGATTGAAGAACTGTTTTATCGTAAATCTTGGCCGTTAAGTGAATTGGGATATGGCGTAGTCAGCGATGACGTGACTAAAGAGACAGTTAAGGAATTGGCTAAACTGGGTTATATCTCTGAACCTCATGCAGCGGTTGCTTATCGTGTTTTGCGTGATCAATTACAAGATGGTGAATACGGGTTATTTCTTGGTACGGCTCATCCAGCGAAATTTAAAGAGAATGTGGAACAGATTCTGGGTGAGGAATTGCCATTGCCCGAAGCGTTGGCTGAACGGGCTGATTTGGCGTTGTTATCCCATCATTTACCGGCAGATTTTGCTAAATTGCGAGCTTTCTTGATGGAAAGAACACCTAAATCATCATAAGAGTGGGCGCCGCACAGATTATGCGGCGTATATTATTGATAATAAGGTCTTAATGTTGTTCAGGGCGTTTAAATACCAGTTCATTCCCTTTGGATAACGATTCATCAAAGGCGTAACCGTCCAGATTAAACTCCACCAGACGGTCAGTTTGCGTTAATTGATTCTGAATAATAAACCGGCTCATTAGCCCACGAGCTTTTTTCGCATAAAAACTAATGATTTTATACTTACCGTTTTTCTCATCGAGGAATACAGGTTTAATGATTTTACCGGCTAACTTTTTCGTATTCACGGATTTGAAATATTCATCAGAAGCCAGATTAACCAACACATTATCACCTTGTTGTTCCAGAGCCTCATTGAGTTTTTCTGTGATCAGATCTCCCCAGAAAGCGTAGAGATCTTTACCGCGTTTATTTTCCAGTTTGATTCCCATTTCCAACCGGTAAGGTTGCATCAGATCTAACGGACGGAGTACACCGTAAAGGCCAGATAAGATTCTCAGATGATCCTGAGCAAAATTAAAATCCTTATCGGAGAAAGATTCAGCTTGCATACCAGTATAAACATCACCTTTAAATGCCAGGATCGCCTGACGGGCATTTTCTGGTGTGAAATCAGCATGCCATTCGCCAAAACGGGCTGCATTCAAGCCAGCAAGTTTATCGCTGATACCCATCAGACTCGCAATTTGAGCAGGCGTCAGTTCGCGACAAATACTGATTAACTGCTTTGATTGGTCGAGTAATTCTGGTTGGCTATATTCTGCCGTGGCAAGCGGGCTTTCATAATCAAGGGTTTTTGCAGGTGAAATAGTAATAAGCATAATATCGTCCCGGTTGTTCAGATGAGGTTACTTTAACAAAAGATAGGATAATAAAGAATTAATAATGACGATAGTAGAAACTGTGTACGTGATATCTGTCGGGTAACAAACTGATAATTTTGTATTCCATTTCATTGATCGATATTGCTTTTAATGATAATAATATTTAAATTTTCTCCCTTATTACAGCGAGCTAAGAAACATCGTCAATTAAAGGAGATAAAAGTGAGTAATAAAGAAAAAGCTAAATTAGTGCGTTTACTTAAATAAGTAAGAAAAGATAAAGGCTTTAGGAATGGGTCTTAAAAAAACAGACATCATTATTGTAAGTAATGCAGGAAACAAAGAAGATCTAATTTAGCTATTAAAAAATAAGGTGGCAAATGAATATTTCTGCGATTAAGGACGATTTAACAAAGCAATATAGTACATTAATTCTATTTCCTATTGAGGTAATAATTAATTTATTATCTTCTTTTTTTTCATTTTTCATATTAATTTATATAATAACACTTCCTTTGACTAATGGTTTAGAGGTGGGTAGTGTTGGCCTGATTATCTTCTTAATTGTAATATTAAGACCTATCTTGAGTATGATTAATAATCTAAGTCTATTTCTCATCACTAAAAAACAGGCTTATATTCTCTCAATATTTGATAGCTGTTTCACCAGTAAAAAAGATGCTCAGCAGAATGAGCATGATATTGTAAATTACTCTACGTATGATACTAGTGTGGTTTTGATGATATCTAAAGTAATCTGTTTCATTTATCTCGCCATTCTAATGGTCATTAATGTTGAGGGAGGAACAGTTGGCTTATTATCTTTGTGTCCCATATTAATACTATTATCCTTTTTTCTATTAAAAAAGCGAACATATCTCTCTAAGAAATTAGCAAAGATAAGGAAACGGAGATATGGATTTATTGGAGATAATTTAGAGTCTCTGACTGCTATATTGTTAACTGGATACCAAGGAGGGAAATTTTCAAACTTGAATAGAATTATTCATATTGAAGAAAAAGTAAAGCGCATTGATTCACTGTGGAGAGCTGTAGATATTTCATCAAATGCATTTTTAAAAGTGATTCCTGTTCTTTTTCTCATTCTAATTGGCAAGGAAATATATAATAATGATAAATTTCTGATTCTTTTATATTCTCTAATTTTGGTTGGTGAATATCTTGGTTTAGTTAGATTACTAACGCCATTTTATGATGGTTATTTAGCAAAATTGTCAATTATTAGTAGGTATAAAAATTATCGATATAAGCCAGAGGAATATTATGATTTAGATGGTACACAGGGTTTTATTGAAAAAACTATTCTGGGGAATATATATTTATCAAAAGAGCAAATCAATAGAAGTATATTAAATAAATTAAGTTATGAAATTTTTCAGATTAATAAATATATTGATATGAGCTCAAGTATTAGCGATCTGTCAAGAGGACAATTGAATCTTATTTTTGCTGTAAGGAATGTATATATGGCTATAATTGATGATTATAAAGGCCATATTTATTTTGATGTAAATAGGACTGGGTGGGATTCTCACTTATTGCTTGATTTAGACAGTATCATTTCAAAACTAAGGGAAGAGTATCAAATTAATGTTATATTATCATTTCCTCATGAACTTAAGAATATTGAATTGGACATAAAAAATAAACCCTTAAAATCGACGTCAAATAATGGTGTTATATTAGAAGATGATTATAAAATTAATAAATCAAGAGTTTCTCAGTTCCTGTATGTTTTTAGTTATAACTCTGCAATTGGGATTATACTCTTGTTCATTGCTAGTTTTTCATTATTCGAGTTGGGAGCAATTACATATAATGAATATGGTAGTGAGACCTATAAAATAATATCTATATCTCTATTAGGTATGATTTCATTGATTGTAGGATCATATTTAATAGAGCTTAAGATAAGAAAAAAAGCAAGACAAGACATATATAGTTCTATTAAAAGCAACTTTAGGATCGAAGGCTTCAATTTATTTAAGCATGAATATAATGTAATAATAAATAGATTTACCATGTATGCTAAGGATGTTTTTTGGTTTGGTTCGATATTTGTCGGAACTGTACTTTTATTCCTTAATTCTGACAATTTTATGATTATGTTTGGAGCTATATTTGTATTGCTCACTAGCGTTTATTTATTGTATCCTGTGTACAGGAACAATAGAAATAAACACTATAAAGAGTTGCATAATTTATCAATTCGCTTTTCTTATCTTAATAAGTTACCTCAATGTCGTCTGGCTAATCGTTTTTGTCGAGATACTATTCTATCTGGAATATATGGTTTATATACCATAGCATCGCAACGATATTTAATTAATTCTTTAGCTTATATATTAGGTCTTATAATATCTAGTTTAATGATCTTTTATTCTTTATATCCCAGTTTTGAATCAGATAACATTACCGCTGCTATAAACTTAGATAGCAGAATAGTCATTTTTTACTTCGCCATATTTGGATATTTGTCAGAAACTGTATCTATTAAAAGAATAACTGAACACTACAATGCTTATTATAAAAAAATAAATTTATCTTCTAATTTATCAATTTTAGAACAAAACTTGGAAAAAGATAGAATTATACAATTAGTGGGAAACAATGGTAGTGGTAAAACCTTTCTTCTTAAGAAATTATCTGAAATAAAAGGATACATATATATAGATCATAATTTTGATTCCTATTTAGCAAACGATAGATT
>NZ_JAZGJN010000194.1:0-15752 GCF_038085095.1 Photorhabdus sp. P32
CTGCTGATGGTCGATGGGCTTCTCTTAAGTGACTCAGCAATGAAACGCTGTGAAAAACCCGCTTTTTTTAAACTGGAAATCTGGTATCTTTCTGTCTCGGTCAGTTGTGTATAGGCCATAGTGCATTTTCCTGTGGCGGGAAAGATGCCTACTATAGCAACTGACCGCCTTTCTGAAAAATTGCACTTATTAGTCGAATCCGCCTAAAGTAATTATTAACGAGGAAATATTAATTTAATAATGATTAGAGTTTTTTGAGTGTAAAAACAGTAATAATTAATTGATAAATAGAAAACCACCTCTTGTAAGCAGAGGCGGTTATTTTCTTATTTGGAAACATCGGTACCGAAATACTGAGTAGAAATGCGTAGATAGGTGCCATCGGCTTTGATATCAGCTAGTGCTTTATCGATAGCGGCTTGTAGTTCTGATTCGCCTTTACGAATTAGCACACCGACTGAATCGCCATTGGGTTCGGTTGCAACAACTTTTACCGGCGCATTGGGTCTGTGCTTCCTAAAATCGAGATAGGACAGATTATCGTTGATAGTGGCATCAGCCCTGCCTGTAGCAACCAAATCGATTGCCTGATTAAACCCTTCGGTAGGAACGATTTCCGCACCGAAACGTTTTGCTAATTGGGCGTAATTGCTGGTTAAACTATGGCTTGAGGTTTTACCTTTCAGATCGCTGAACGTTTTTATATTGTCATTATTTTTCCGGGTGATAAGTACAGCTTTAGATATGATATACGGTGCGGAAAAATCATATTTCTTTTGGCGTTCTGGCGTAATCGCGACCTGATTAAGTACCGCGTCATAGCGTTTGGCATCCAGCCCGGCAATAAGCCCATCCCATTTGCCTTCGGTAAACTCGGCTTTGACATTCAGACGTCGTGCGATTTCGCGGCCAATATCAATATCAAATCCAGTCAAGGCTCCAGAGGCATCGTGATAGGTAAATGGCGGGTAGGTTCCTTCGGTAGCGATTTTGAACACACCTGTTGATTTAATATTATCAAGGCCAGACTCTGCATGCGCAGAATAGGCAATGCCGAATTGAATAACACCCGCTAATAATGCGGTAAGCAACGTTTTCATTTTCTTTCTCCAAACTGTTAAAAAATTTATTTGATGGTCATCAACTGATTCTCAGATCAATTACGGCAAAGTTATTTTAACGGTGGGTTATATCTCCCAATCTGGTAAGGTATTGGTTAAGGTTGAAACAAATTCCACAGTACGTTGTTTAAGGGCACGGGTAAAAATCGTTTTCGATGTTCCTGATTCGACAATTTCCCCGGATTCTAAAAATATGACGTCGTGGGCAAGATTTGCTGCTAAACGCAGATCATGGGTAGCCATTAACATCGTGGTTCCTTCTTTAGCCAACTGCTTTAATACGGCGACAACTTCCTGCGATAATTCTGGATCAAGTGCGGAAGTTGGCTCGTCGCATAATAACACTTTGGGCGAAGGCGCTAGTGCCCGGGCAATCGCTACGCGTTGTTGCTGACCACCGGATAGTGTGGTTGGAAAGACATCGGCCTTGTGTGACATGTCGACCTTTTCCAGCAGTTCAAGCGCTCGCTGTTTAGCCTGTTCACGTGACCATTTCTGAACCCAGATTAACCCTTCCATAATGTTTTCAATGACTGTGAGGTGAGGGAAAAGCTGAAAATTTTGAAACACCATGCCGGTTTGTTGGCGAATCCGTTGTATATCCTTGTGAGCAATCCGTCCTTTTCCGGTGAAGGTCATGCTTTCATTGCCGATCTGGAGTTTCCCGGCCTGGGGCGTTTCTAATAAGTTGATGCAGCGTAATAGCGTGCTTTTGCCGCTTCCAGATGGGCCAATCAGTGCGGTCAGATTGCCTTCCTCAATGGTGAGATCGATTTTTTTCAGGACCTTGTGCCCGTCAAAACTTTTTTCAATGCCGGAGAGTTGGATCATCTTTTAATTCCTGTGTGTCACTCTTTTGTGAAAACTTCTTTTCCAGACGGGCTTGTAGTGATGACAACACTGAACTGATTATCAGATAAAGTATTGCCGCTTCAGTATAAAGAATGAGAGGTTGATAAGTCACCGCAGCAATACGTTGTGCAGCAAGGAAAAGTTCCGGTACGGTAATGACTGAGGCCAGTGAAGTATCTTTCACCAGTGAAATAAATGTGTTTGAGAGTGGCGGAATCGCGATTCTTGCGGCTTGAGGTAGAATAATCCGACGTAATGATTGTGTCCAGCTCATACCGATAGAATAAGCGGCTTCCCACTGCCCTTTTGGCACAGACAATAAAGTCGCGCGAATCACCTCGGAGGTATAGGCGCCAATATTCAAAGTGAAACCAATCACCGCTGAGGTGAATGCGCCTAACGTAATGCCGACGCTAGGTAAGGCATAAAAAATAAGAAACAGTTGTACCAGCAACGGCGTGCCGCGGATCAGCCAGACGTAGAATTTGGCGACGGCAATCAGCGGTTTTGGCCCGTAAAGCCGGATAAGCGCCACGATAAAACCCAGTATGATGCCGAGAGTAAAGGTAATAAGCGTTAGTGGAATAGTGAAAGTAAAGCCCGCATAAAGCATAGGCCAAAAAGAGTCAAGTACTAAATTGAACCAAGAGGGTTCCATATATTTTCCCTATCGTGTGTAATATAACAATATATTTATATGTGATTTTTTCTAAATATCATATGGCAAGCTGTGAATTTGTATATATAAAATAAAGTTATATCATATTGTCATTTTGGATATATAAAATAATTTTTATAAATTAATATGTTTTATATTTAATTCAAATAATTACTTATTATTCAATTCAACGGAATTAATGATAAAGTTCCCTAGTCAGAATTTGTCTTCAATCTCCAGGAAACTTTATATTTGAGAGCGGGAATATTTCACTTATTCGGGAGGATTATCGCCAAAATAGTGAGCCCAGATACGCTGATAAGTACCATCGGCTTTGATGTCAGTAATCGCTTTATCAATAGCAGCTTTTAATTCTGACTCCCCCTGACGGAGTAAAACCGCTGTCTGCCCTGCATTGGGGCTGGTGGCGATAATTTTTACCGGTGCGTTTGGTTTGTGCTTTTTATAGTCCAGATAAGATAAGTTATCATTAATAGTGGCATCGGCTCTGCCGGTACTCACCAGTTCGATTTCCTGACTGAATCCATTCGTGCCGATAATTTCTGCACCGTTATCTCTTGCTATTTGGGCGAAGTTGTTGGTTAGAGTATGTGCTGAGGTTTTGCCTTGTAAGTCACTGAATGTTCTTATGTTATGGTTATCTTTATTAATGATAAGTACCGCTTGAGATGTGATATAGGGGATGGAGAAGTCATATTTTTTCTTGCGCTCGGGTGTAATCGTAATTTGATTAATTACTGCATCAGAACGTCCAGCATCCAACCCGGCAATTAGTCCGTCCCATTTTCCTTCAATAAATGTTGGTTTGACATTCAACCGGTGTGCAATTTCACGGCCAATGTCGACATCAAAGCCGGTTAAAGTACCTGAAGCATCGTGATAAGTAAATGGTGGATAAGCGCCTTCAGTTGCTATTTTGAATATGCCGGTGGATTTAATCTTATCAAGGGTTGATTCTGCATTAGCTGAATGTACGAGACCGAGTTGGATAGTACTTGCCAATAATAGAGTAAGAATTGTTTTCATTTTATTTCTCCGGGTTGTTATAAATTAGTGAATTAATTTATTGCGTTGGAAATGTGTGATCCTTGTGGGCTTCATGTCTGTTTTGGTTGCTGCTTGTACTCTATATTGACTATTTATTGCCACCTTAAATAGATCATTCGGAGCAATAACTAATTGAATGTTGAATTAAACTAAAGTTGCATTATTGTTTTCATTTTTATTTGTAATAATATATTTATATGATTTCATTCTCTATATAATATGCCAAATCTAATGGTTTATATATAAAATAAAATTATATCATATTGTCATTTAAGATGTATAAATATGGAAAAGAATAAAACAGATGATTATTCATATTAATAGGATTGATATTGTTATTTTCAATGTATTTGATGATTCTTATATATAATCGGTTGAATTTACATTTTATTATTAATTTTATCGTTTACTATTTAAACTAAAAAGCCACTGACAATGAATTGCAGTGGCTTTGGTGAGAATTTATTTTTTGAGAATATTACAATGCGGCAATCGTTTCTTTCTGAGCCAGCAACTTCTCTTTTGATGTATTGCAGCTTGCCAAACGTTCACGCTCTTTGGCTACAACAGCTTCGGGCGCACGGCTGACGAAACCTTCATTTGACAGCTTGCCTTCAATGCTGCCAATTTCTTTATCCAGCTTCTCAATCTCTTTATTCAAACGGCTTAGTTCAGCTTCTTTATCCACTAAGCCAGCCATTGGGATTAATACTTCTGCGCCATTAATCAGTTTAGTGACAGAAATCGGCGCTTCTTCACCCGCAGACAGAAGCGTAACAGAAGATAAGCGGCCCATTGCCTGAATAAAATTCAGGTTTTCCGCTACACGACGTTGCGCATCAGCGTCGGCATTACGTAGCAAAACTTCCAATGGTTTGCCTGGTGCGATATTCATTTCAGCACGGATATTACGTACTGCAATAATCGCTTCTTTAATCCATTCCAGATCGTTCAGCGCCAGCTCATCCGTTTTCGCTAGATCAAATTCAGGGAACGGTTGCAACATAATGGTATCTGCTTCAATCCCTTTAACCACTTTCACCCGTTGCCAGATGGTTTCGGTAATAAATGGAATAATCGGGTGAGCCAGACGCAATAATCCTTCCAGAACTTCAATCAGAGTATGACGGGCGCCACGAACTTCTGCTTGTGAACCTTTGTTAATTGCCGGTTTAGAGAGCTCCAGATACCAGTCACAGAACTGGTTCCAGGTGAATTCATAAAGAATATTGGCAGCCATATCGAAACGATATGTATCCAGTGCTTCACGGTAAGCTTTTACTGTCTGGTTAAATTCAGCCAGAACCCACCGATCAGCCAGTGATAGCACCATTTCACCGCCATTTTGGCCGCAATCCTGACCTTCTGTATTCATTAGAACAAAGCGGCTGGCATTCCACAATTTGTTACAGAAATTACGGTAACCTTGCAGGCGTTTCATATCCCAGTTGATATCACGACCTGTTGAGGCCAGCGCTGCTAATGTAAAGCGCAGGGCATCGGTACCATGCGCTTCAATACCTGTCGGGAATTGCTTCTCGGTACGTTTACGGATTTTTTCAGCCAACTGGGGCTGCATCATATTGCCGGTACGTTTTTCTAGCAGATCTTCCAGAGAAATACCGTCAACCATGTCCAGTGGGTCAATGACATTCCCTTTGGATTTGGACATCTTCTGGCCTTCTTCATCCCGGATAAGACCAGTCATATAGACAGTCTTAAATGGAACTTGAGGTTTGCCATTTTCATCTTTGATGAAATGCATGGTCATCATGATCATACGGGCAATCCAGAAGAAAATAATATCAAAGCCACTCACCAACACATCGGTTGGGTGGAAGGTCTTCAACGCGTCAGTTTGTTCAGGCCAACCAAGAGTAGAAAAAGTCCATAAACCGGAAGAGAACCAAGTATCCAGTACATCTTCATCTTGGTTTAAAGAGATATCCGCGCCCAGATTGTTTTCACGACGGACTTCTTCTTCACTGCGACCAACATAAACATTACCGTTGGCGTCATACCATGCCGGAATGCGGTGGCCCCACCATAATTGGCGAGAGATACACCAATCCTGAATATCGCGCATCCAGGAGTAATACATATTTTCATATTGCTTAGGTACAAACTGGATATCGCCATTTTCAACGGCTTCGATAGCCACTTTCGCCAGAGGCGCAGTACGGACATACCATTGATCAGTCAGCATAGGTTCAATAACCACACCGCCGCGATCGCCATAAGGAACGGTCAGATCATGAGCTTTAATTTCAACCAGCAAACCCAGTCTTTCGAATTCAGCCACAATAGCTTTACGGGCGGCAAAACGCTCTATGCCTTGATATTCAGCCGGAATATCAGAACTGTAGGTATCAGAAATCTCGCCATGAGTATCGAAAACTTCTGCTTCATGACGGATGTTGCCATCAAGAGTCATGATATTGATCATCGGCAGAGCATGACGTTTACCCACTTCATAGTCATTGAAATCATGGGCAGGTGTGATTTTCACACAACCGGTACCTTTTTCCATATCCGCATGTTCATCGCCGACAATAGGAATGCGACGGTTAACTAATGGCAGAATGATTTCTTTGCCAATTAAATCCTTATAACGCGGATCTTCCGGGTTAACGGCTACGCCGGTATCCCCTAGCATAGTTTCAGGCCGGGTAGTTGCAACGATCAGGTAATCTTTCCCTTCTGCGGTTGTGACGCCATCGGCCAATGGATAACGTAGATGCCACATAGAACCTTTAACTTCACGGTTCTCAACTTCCAGATCGGAAATTGCAGTGTGCAATTTCGGGTCCCAGTTAACCAAGCGCTTACCGCGATAAATGAGATTTTCTTGATACAAACGGACAAAGGCTTCTTTTACGGCGTTGGATAGACCTTCATCCATAGTGAAACGCTCGCGCTCCCAGTCAACGGAGTTACCCAAGCGGCGCATTTGGTTGGTAATCGTACCTCCGGATTCTGCTTTCCACTGCCAGATCTTATCGATAAACGCATCACGGCCATAATCGTGACGGGTTTTGCCTTCTTCTGCCGCGATCTTGCGTTCAACCACCATTTGAGTAGCAATACCTGCGTGGTCAGTGCCGGACTGCCACAAAGTATTTTTGCCCTGCATTCGCTGATAACGGATCATGGTATCCATAATGGTTTGCTGAAACGCATGGCCCATGTGCAGGCTACCGGTCACGTTTGGCGGCGGGATAACAATACAGAAGCTCTCACGGCTGGTATCGCTGTTAGGTTTGAAGTAACCACTTTTCTCCCAATGGTTATAAAGAGGCTGCTCAATTTCTTTAGGATTGTACGTCTTATCGAGAGATGGCTCGGCTTGCGTTTGAGTTGCGGGTGTTTTTTCCATTTTATCTTGATACTTAGTATGTTGGCGGCGTTGCCATGGTCAAATTAAAGCCGACGCTACGATATGATTTATATCGTTCACGCGCCAACTGTTTCAAATTTTCATCTATAGGAACGAAGTCTATCACTTCATGGAAAGCGGTGGCAAAGTCTGCAAATTGCGGCAACAGATTTATTAGGATATCACGGGGCGCATTTCCCCGTTTTTGCGGCCAACATAACTCAACCGGCGCGCCATATCTTGGCCCTTCGCCAGCAAGATTATGTGGGACGAACTGATGAGGCTCTCGTTGCCATAAGGCTTCATCTAACTTTTCTGCCTGTTGTTGATTTTCACAGGCAATGAGCACCCGTTTTCCTGCTCGCCATTGGTCAGCCGCAAATTGACATGCCAGCCATTCGTGAGCTTGCAAATCTGCCTGAGGTGATGGCTGTTCCAGTAAATAAAACGTGGCACTTTTCATAATGTCTCTGTTACGGAGAAAGGGCATTGTCAAATGCCCTTTTGATAAGCTAAGCGGGGAATCAAATTAATCGTCGTTATTGATACCGGCACTTCCTGCCCGATTTAACAGGAATTGTGACAGTAGTGCAACTGGGCGACCTGTTGCGCCTTTTGCTTTACCTGAACGCCAGGCCGTACCTGCGATATCCAGGTGCGCCCAGTGATATTTTGTTGCGAAGCGGGACAAGAAACAGGCGGCGGTAATCGCACCACCCCCACTGCCGCCGGTATTCGCCAGATCGGCAAAGTTAGAGTCGATTTGCTCAAGAAACTCGTCAGTCATTGGTAGGCGCCATGCGCGATCACCGGCTTGTTCTGAAGCATTGAGTAACTCATGGGCCAATGGATTATGGTTGGATAACAATCCACTGTAATGGTTACCAAGAGCTGTGATGCAAGCACCGGTCAGTGTAGCGATATCAATGACTAATTCTGGATCAAAACGTTCAACGTAAGTTAATGCGTCGCACAGAACCAGACGGCCTTCGGCATCGGTGTTGAGTACTTCGACAGTCTGACCAGATAGAGTGGTTAAAATATCTCCAGGTCGGTAAGCGCGACCGCCTGGCATATTCTCGCAACCAGCCATGACGCCAATGACATTGAGCGGCAATTGTAGCTCAGAAACCACGCGCATCACGCCATAAACTGTTGCAGCCCCACACATATCGTATTTCATCTCATCCATGCCGCCAGCAGATTTGATTGAAATACCGCCGGAGTCAAAAGTCAGTCCTTTGCCAACCAAGATGATGGGTTTGGCATTTTTATCAGAACTGCCTTTATATTCCATGACTGACATCAGAGATTCATTTTGAGAACCTTGACCAACCGCCAGATAGGCATTCATGCCTAGCTCTTTCATCTGCTCTTCACCAATCACTTTTGTTGTAATATGGCTATTGGCAGAATCTGCGAGCTGACGTGCTTGAGAAGCCAGATAAGCTGCATTACAGATATTGGGCGGCATATTACCAAGATCTTTGGCCGCTTTGATACCGGCAGCAATGGCAAGGCCGTGCTGGATTGCACGTTCACCGCTGGTTAGCTCCCGACGGGTCGGAACATTGAAAACCATTTTACGCAGCGGGCGGCGCAACTCATTTTTATTACTTTTTAGCCGGTTGAAAACATAGAGAGACTCTTTTGCTGTTTCCACCGCTTGACGTACTTTCCAATAATTATTGCGGCCTTTAACATGCAATTCTGTTAAGAAGCAAACAGCTTCCATTGAACCCGTTTCATTGAGGGTATTGATAGTTTTCTGAATAATCTGTTTATACTGGCGTTCATCCAATTCGCGCTCTTTACCACAGCCGATAAGCAGAATACGTTCAGATAACACATTGGGAACATGATGCAGCAGCAGTGATTGACCAACTTTGCCTTCTAGTTCACCGCGGCGCAGCAATGCACTGATGTAACCATCACTTATTTTATCGAGTTGTTCAGCGATAGAGGAAAGGCGGCGAGGTTCGAAAACGCCGACAATGATACATGCACTACGCTGTTTTTCCGGGCTACCGCTTTTTACACTAAACTCCATGCGTTCTCCTGAATCTTAAAGACAAAGACGGATGCTATCGCTAAAATATAGCGTTCCGCATTAATCTACCCCATAGAAAATTAACTATTTATGTTAAGCTAAGCGCACTATTTGTTATTGTTTAGCTAACTATATAAGTATGTTCTGACTGGGAACCTGAATATGGAATGCTTCGATATCATTTTAGCAGTGAGGAAGCCAAACTGATGCACATAATAAATGGTATATATACAATGAAGTTAGCGATTTTCCTGCAAAAAGACAAGTTTTCACAGGCGTAATAAGCGTGATCATCATTAGATATCTGGTACGGGAAACCCTGAAAAGCCAAGTTGCGATACTCTTTATCCTTTTACTGATCTTTTTCTGTCAAAGATTAGTCGAAATTTTGGGTGCCGCAGTGGAAGGGGACGTCCCGGCAAATTTAGTTTTATCCTTGTTAGGATTAGGCGTGCCTGAAATGGCGCAGTTGATTTTGCCCCTGAGTCTGTTTCTTGGGATATTGATGACTTTCAGTAAACTCTATACTGAAAGTGAAATAACTGTTATGCATGCGTGTGGTTTGGGCAAGCGCGTGCTGGTGGTTTCGGCGCTTATTATGGCGTTGTTAACTTCCGTGTTAGCGGCAGTGAATGTCATTTGGGTCATGCCGTGGTCTTCGAAATATCAGGAACATGTGGTGGCTGATGCTAAAGCTAATCCAAGTTTAGCGGCTATCATGGAAGGGCGGTTCAAACCTTCCGAAGATGGTAATTTGGTGCTCTATATTGGCAACGTGCACGGCAATAAATTTGAAAACGTATTCCTTGCCCAACTTCGTCCCGTTGATAACCAGCGTCCTTCCGTGGTGATCTCTGATGGTGGTCATATGGTGGAGCGGTCTGATGGCAAACAGGTGGTTATCCTTAATCATGGCACCCGTTATGAAGGCACGGCAATGTTGCGTGATTTTAGGATCACTGAGTTCCATGATTATCAAGCCATTGTCGGGCATCAGACTTCAATCGTAGATAGTAATAAAGTTGAACAGAAGTCTATTGTTCAGTTATGGCAGGATGATGATAAGCATTCCCGCGCTGAGTTCCATTGGCGTTTGACTCTGGTGCTCTCGGTACTGATTATGGCCATGATGGTTGTACCGTTAAGCGTGGTAAACCCGCGTCAAGGGCGAGTACTCAGTATGTTGCCTGCGATGCTGCTATATCTAATTTTCTTCTTACTACAAAGTTCTCTGCGTTCTAACGGCAGTAAAGGCAAATTGGACCCTCTTATCTGGATGTGGTTAGTTAACGGGGCTTATTTAACGCTGGCGCTGGTTCTCAATATTTGGGATACCTTGCCGATGCGTAGGATTCGGGCTCGTTTCAAAGGCAGAGGAGTAGCCTGATGTTTGGTGTATTAGATCGTTATATCGGGCGGACTATTCTACAGACTATTCTGATGACGCTGTTTATGCTGGTATCGCTTTCCGGCATTATTAAGTTTGTTGATCAATTAAGAAAAGTGGGGCAGGGGGAATATACCACTATTTCCGCGGGTCTTTATGCTCTGTTAAGCGTACCGAAAGATATTCAGATATTCTTCCCGATGGCCGCTTTGCTTGGCGCCTTACTGGGTCTTGGCACGCTGGCGACCCGTAGTGAATTGGTGGTCATGCAGGCGTCTGGATTTACCCGTATGCAGATTGCTGGCTCAGTAATGAAAACCGCTATTCCGTTGGTGATCCTGACTATGGTTATCGGTGAATGGGTCGCGCCACAAGGTGAACAGATGGCACGTAATTACCGGGCTCAGAAGATGCTTGGTGGTTCTCTGGTTTCAACAACGAAAGGTATGTGGGCGAAAGATGGGGATGATTTTATCTACATCCAGCGGATTGTGAGTGATACAGAGATTAAAGGCGTCAATATCTATCATTTTAGTGATGATAAAAAACTACTCTCTGTAAAGTATGCGGCCAGTGCGGTTTATGATGAAGATAGCGATCTGTGGAAGCTTTCTCAGGTGGAAGAATCCGATCTGACAGACAGTAAAAAAATCACTGGCTCACAACGTCTTTCTGCTGATTGGAAAATTCTCCTGACGCCAGAACAGTTGAATGTGGTAGCGCTTGAGCCTGAAGCGCTTTCCATCAGCGGCTTATATCAGTACATCAAGTACCTTAAGCAGAGTGAACAGGAGTCAGGTCGTTATCAACTGAATATGTGGAAAAAAATATTTGCCCCACTTTCAGTTGCAGTAATGATGTTGATGGCGCTCTCTTTCATCTTCGGACCACTGCGTAGTGTGCCGATGGGGGTGAGGATAGTAACAGGGATCAGCTTTGGTTTCCTATTCTATGTACTTAATGAGATCTTTGGTCCACTGAGCTTGGTGTACAACATGCCTGCGGTTTTGGCGGCACTGTTGCCAAGCTTATTGTTCCTTACTGTGAGTATTTATTTACTCCTTAAGAGACAGTAGCTTTTAGCAATCAAGGCGCCATAGGGATAGGGTTTTTGGCTAAGAAGAACCCTATCCTGAGCATCTCGATTTTAAGATGTAATAAGATCACGCCTGATGATGATTCCTCGACAATGCCGTTACCAGTTGATTAACCCCGGTTGTTACGCTACTGAACTGGCTGCGTTGTTTACGAGTGATAACCACAAACACCCCGATATTTTGTTCGGGGATCATTGCCATATACGTATTAAACCCGCCGCCGCCGCCGGTTTTCTGATAAATACCCGGTACATCACCACGGGCGTTCATGTAAACCCAACCAAGGCCAACGCCATCTGCCTGACCGGCAACATCCATCCCTTTAATTGAAGCCAGAGCGGAACGTTTAAAATAAATACCTTGCTCGCGACTCGCGGTTTGTTTGCGTAACTGACTGTCTGATGATAAAAATTGCTGCATCCAACGCTGCATATCCTTTGGTGTTGAATAGATTCCACCGCTGCCTGCCGCAGCAATCGTATTAAGACACGGACTCGGCTTATAACTTTCCATCAAACGAGCACACTGGGAACGGTTTGGTGTCAGTGTCGTGTCTTTCATGTAATAAGGGCCGGTGATCTTATCATGTAACAAACGGGTATATGGCTTACCCGTAGCCTTAGAGAGCGCATCTGCCAATAAATCGTAGGCCAGATTGGAATAAGATGCTGTTGTGCCTGGTGCGGAGTCTAATTGAGCTGTTTTTAACCAGACCCAGCGATTGGCTTGTGTAGGCCAGACAAAAACAGGGCGTCCCCATTTACCTCCCGGCTGCTCACGAGGTAAGCCACTGGTATGGCTTGCCAGGTGGAACAACCGGATAGGTTGAAGAGGGCTGTATTGGGGCACTTTCACGCCATAATAGCTATAGTCCTGCAACGGATCGGTGGAGCGCAGAACCTCATCCTCTTCTAATTTGATCATAACCTCACTGGTCATCAACTTAGTTAGCGAGGCAATACGGATGATAGAATCGGGCTTCGGACGGATACCATTTCCTGGACGGGTTTCACCGAAACTACGGTAAACCGTCTGATTATTATCAATCACCACCATCGCCATGCCTTGCGCATTGCTGCCGTTGAAAATATCCTGTGCATACTGATCAACCAACTGTGAAGCTAGCTTTTTAGTTCTCGCATTGCCTTCGAACACTTCCCATTTCAATGGTTGTTTCTTTGGTTGCAAAAACTTTGCCGAAAATGTTTTATTTGAAGAAGAGCAGGCTGTAAGAGCCAACACTATGGCAGAAACAGAGAAGATCTTAAAAAACTGTTTATTCATTTTGAATTGACCAATCGGCATATTTCCAGTGAATTCACAAACAGGATAAAGATAACAAAAGCTGTTATTTATTCTTCTTAAACAGCATCATCAACGCGCCAATGACAATGCCCAAAAAGATCCCGGCGCCAATCCAGCTAATAATCGTCATAACCATTTACCTCATAGCGAATTATCATGCTGAGATTATATAAGGTGATTATAGGTTGTCTATCGACGTCAGGTAGAAAAGATATTGCTGGGTGTATTTATTTAAGGCTTTTATGTTCAGTAATTGAACGCACATTTGTTTTGAGAGATGGGTTTGATCTTTTTTTCGACACTTAAACCAAAGTTAGAAGGATAACAGTTGCTAACAGATCGCTGACAGGTATAATGGCCCTCGTTTTCCGCATACTACTTCAGTGCCGAAGTGGCGAAATCGGTAGACGCAGTTGATTCAAAATCAACCGCCTTCGGGTGTGCCGGTTCGAGTCCGGCCTTCGGCACCATTTGACCTTCCAGAGACGTACATAATCTTCCATAACTATCTGAAAAAGTAACAGATTACTTAGTTTTTGGGTCTATAATCGTCCATTCATATCCGTTGACATCCATGATATTTGGGGGTCAAATTGGGAGTCATTTCTTTTCGATAATGAGTTGACCCCCAAATTATGCCTTTAACAGACATGGAAGCTCGTGCGGCAAAGCCCCGTGAAAAAGAATACAAACTTACCGATGTACAAGGTTTGTATCTTCTCATCAAACCCAATGGCTCAAAACGCTGGTATCTGAAATATCGGTTTGCGGGTAAAGAAAGCCGGATTGCTTTAGGTGCATATCCTCAAGTAACATTGGGGAAAGCTAGAGAGCAACGCGATAGTATCAAGATAATGATCCGTAATGGTATCAATCCCAGTAAAAAAAGAGAAGTAGAAAAACAAGAAGCAATTGCCGAAGCCTTAACTTTTGAAAAAGTGGCTAGGGATTGGCACAGTAGCAATAAGCGTTGGTCAACAACGCATTCAGAACGAGTACTGGGTGATCTCCGACGTAATGTTTTCCCTGCGATTGGGAATAAAAGTATTGCAACTTTAGAAGTCAAAGATCTGTTGGCACCTCTCAAAGAGATAGAAAGCAGTGGTCGATTGGAACTTGCTTCCAGACAACAACAAAGGATTACTGCTATTATGCGCTATGCGGTACAAAATGGCTTGATCGCTCGCAATCCTGCTCAAGATCTCAAAGGTGCGTTGGCGATACGCAAATCAACTCATCGTCCTGCTCTTCATTTATTTATGCCGGGAACGGTGTAACTGCTATCCCACCGTTTTTCGACAAGGCGGATAACCGCCTGTGTGGTGGGCAGAAGATTCGCTGTCAGATAAGTGATAAGTTCCTGCGTCTGTGTTTCGCTGAGGTGGCTCTGAGAGCCGCCATTTTCGGGCTTCAGTTTGCGGTGATTAAGATAATCGCTGATATGACGATTAACCATCGTTTCATGCAGGTGCAGGGCCTGAGCGATCATGACAGAACTCCAGCCCTCAGAAGCCAGCAAAACTGCTGTAATGCAATCACACTACCTCTTATCACGGTAGGTGTGATGAAGGTGTTCGAGTTCGGCTTTCTGTTCATCGGTAATGAATATTTTTATGCCGGATACCATGAGCCTCATTTGGGAGAAAATCAAGCAGTTTCAATGAGCACGGGTATAAAAGGATTATCAGATTTTATATTGGAATAAACACAATGATGTAAGCTAAGAGGAGTAAAATGTAAACATAAAAGACAATAAAACTTTAGATGCTTTACTTTTTTGTTTACTAAACCAATTAAAAGCCAATAAATATAATGAGTTATATCTTTCAATTAAACAGAAGGGATTTGAACCTCGATCAGAAAATTTAACGCGGGCTAACTTATTAGTTAACCTGAGTTCTGGATAAGAAATTGACGAGAAGCCTGTTCCGGGAGCAAAGTTTTGGTGAACACCGAAAACAGCTCCGGGGAGGAACAGGCTATGGATAAGTTAGTGGAAATTTTTTGCGATGTCGACGATTTTTGCCGTTTTTTCATCCCTCAGTGGACGCAGTTTTGTCTTGATAACGGATACCGTCTACGCCGCCGACAAGGTCGCATGTATCCCAGTGAAATCATGACTATCCTGATCCTCTTTCATCTGTCACATTACCGTGATTTTAAACATTTTTATCTGGAGCATCTTTGGAAATATCACCACAATGATTTTCCCTCCTTGCTCAGCTTATACCTGTTTTATTCGTGTCGTGCCTTCCGTTTTGGCGCCATTGTGCAGTTATCTGACTCAATTAAAAGGGAAACCGACTGGCATTGCTTTTATTGATTCCACAAGTTTGCGCATTTGTCATAACATTCGCATTGCCCGTCATAAGGTTTTTGAGGGGAGCGCAAAGCGAGGAAAAACCTCGATAGGAGGGTTTTACGGCTTCAAGTTACACTTGGTTGTTAACCATCTGGGTGAAATTCTGGCGCTGAAAGTGACTGCGGGTAATGTAGATGATCGGGAACCGGTTCGCGAATTAACAAAAGAATTAATGGGTTCTCTCTATGGAGATAAAGGTTATCTCAGCCAGGAACTGGCAGACGATTTAGCCAAAACGGGTGTCACTTTCATCACGCAGAAACGTCGTGACATGAAAGCACGTATGCTGGCAGAGTGGGGTAATAGCATGTTATCAAAGCGTTTTATCATCGAAACGATTAATGGGCAATTAAAAACCCTTTCTCAAATAGAGCACTCGCGCCACCGAAGTATAACAGGATTTTTGTTGACCGTTTTAGGTGGTGTGATTGCTTACTGCCTTAAATTAAAAAAACCATCACTGAAAGTTTTCTACT